>JBMOHT010000232.1:0-5315 GCA_049317705.1 Bacteroidota bacterium
ACAACACGGATTCTATTCCATAGTTGCATCGAAAGAACAAAAGGGATTCCTCATTCGAGCGCGCGAACTGCACGATATTGAGAATGCGCTTGATATCATCGGCGACGAAGAGCTGCAGATCAAAAAGACTCCTCAAGCTGATTACCGGTTCCGGTTGCTTGTTTCTAAGGAGCAGTTGAACCGATTCATGAATTATGTCGTCTCTCATATCGATTACCCGAATTTCAAGGAACGGATCCATAAGAAAGCGGACCAAAAAGGGAAGAGTGATGCGTATATGGCGGTGTGGGCGACGATGTATCAGCTTCAGTTAGATCAGAAGTGAAGATAAATGAATAAAAAGTTTTGATGAGTATAATTGACAGGTTTACAGGATTTATGCAAACGTGTCCAATTTGACAAGGATATCTATTGGAAATGAAAAGAAAGATATTTTTGCTACAAATTATCAACTAAAAAAGCTAATGCGAAAATAGCTAATTTTAGGCATCACGTATTCGCGTGATTGCACAAGTTGGCATTTAAGGCTATATATAACATACTGTATGATTCCTAAATATAGGTGCAACTCTCAAAATGAGTTAATAGAATCATTTCGATTGGTAAATAAAGAAACAGAAATATCTATTTGATTTCTCAAAGGAATACCAATGGCAAAATTCACTGTCTACACACATTTCGATCTATCGGTCCTTTCAGCACAATTTGCCGACGATATTAAAGAAAAGCATTCTGATGCTGATCTAATGGATAAGGAATATGTCATCATTCAGACAGCCGGAATGAAAAAATGGCTTGCTTTGGAATGTGCGAGGATCAATGGAGTATTTACTCAAGTAAGTACATTGATGCCAAAGCAGTTCATAATGGATATCGGTTTTAAACTTCTCGGGCTTGAAGAAAAGCGTTCGGTCTTTGAGCGTGACGTTCTTCCGTGGGCGTTGTATTCCTCCATAAAGGATGGAATAGAACATGGTATCTCTGAACTGGATGTTCTAAAATCATATATCGGTACGGAGAATAGCGAGATAAAATTATTTACGCTGGCGGATAAGATTGCGGATATATTCGACCAGTATATGCTGTATAGGCATGATTGGCTTGAGAAATGGGAATCAGGCGGGTCAATAAAGGACAATGACCAGATGATCCATTCGAATGAGATATGGCAGAAATATCTCTGGAATGAACTGATACGCAATGAAACGAACAATGGAATTCCGAGCCCCCCCCAATATTTGAAACAACTTTCTGAGAAGATCAGAATGGCAGGAAAAGAAGAGATCGCTCGACTTCCGAAACGGGTCTCCGTGTTCGGTCTTTCTGTTCTTCCGCCGCAGTATTTGAATATCTTGTCTCAGTTAGGGAACGTGATCGATGTGACACTGTATCTTCAGGTGCCTACGATTGAATATATAGATAAAGGAGTCTCAGACCGGCAGACACAAAAAAGAATACAAACGGTGACGGAGGCAGGGAAGTCGGCTATTCAGGAAGTCCAGACTGTGAACCGGCTCCTGCGTAATTTAGCTCCTGTTTCGACTGAATTTATGCAACTGCTGATGGAGATACGTGAGGAAGGTGTCGATCCCCTCTATGATTATTCTGCGCAGCATGAGAATGAACCTGAGTTACGATCATTACTGAAAAGAGTGCAACAGGATGTTATTCTGTGCAAGCCCGATAACGAAATGCCGGTATCCATTGCGGAAAAGGACTGGAGCATTCGGGTTGCATCATGTTACGGACCGATTCGGGAAGTGGAAGTTCTTCATGACCTTCTGCTGGATTGTTTTGCCATGGATCCGTCATTGAGTCCATCTGATATTCTCATCGTAACACCGGATATTGCTCTCTATGGACCATTAGTGCAAATGGTTTTTGAAAGTGCAAAGGAAAAAGCAGGAGTCGGTATTCCTGTGACCATTTCAGACCAGTCGGTACTTTCAGAGAATGCTGTTGCAGGATTTGTCAGGGACATGCTGGATGCTGTCAGCGGCAGATTTGAAGCATCACGGATCATTTCGCTGTTTGAAACGGTCTCACATTTGTCGGGTAATCCCATAAGTGCCAACGATCGCGATCAGATGATCCGTTGGTGTACGAAGAGCGGAATACGATGGGGATACGATGAGTCATCAAAAAAGAAATATCTTCTTCCGGTGTATGAACTCTTTTCCTGGCGATACGGTATTGACAGATTGATCGCCGGAGTAGTGATGGATGACGATGCGGCAATGTCCGATGGATTTCTTCCCTCACCTGAAGTATCCGGATCGAATGCTGCATTGCTTGGACGACTTGCAGAATTTGTCCATTCATTGGGATCACTTACTGCGCGTATCGGAGAATCACATACGGTCGCCGAATGGAATGTCATACTTTCAACAGTGATCAATAATGTATTGGGAACTGATCATGATCAGGAAGAGAGCGAAAATGAAACTGCGGATACGGTCCGTAGTGCGTTAACGGCCGTACGCGAACGCGCGGAGATCTCCGGTGCGAATAAGAGGGAGATCCCGTTTGTCGTGCTTATGCAGAGTCTTGTTGATGAAATAGATCAATCCAGCGGAAGCATAGGATTTAATAATGGGAAAACGACAGTCGCGGCAATGTTGCCGATGAGATCGATACCATTCCGTATTGTAGCAATGGTAGGTATGAACCATGGACTCTTTCCGCGTCGCACAGGTCAGCCTGAATTCAACCTGATCAGACATGACAGCCAAAGGCCTGGTGACCGTGACGTGTTGAAAGGGGACAGATACCTTTTTCTTGAAACGATCCTGGCTGCCAGGGAGCGGTTGATCATCACCTGGAGCGGTTTCAACCCGGGAAACGGATCCGAAATTCCCCCGTCAAATCTTGTCGATGAATTGGTGTCACATCTCAATAGGGAATATTGTCTGACAACAACAGACGGTGAAATGCAAAATGCAGGAGATTCCGTCCTTGTAAAATACCCGCTGCATCCATTCTCGGCACGGTATCGTTCTTCACATGATGATAATATCCGGCTTAATACCTGGAACCGCGGATGGTTCAACGAATCACTCGAAAAGATAAAGAAGACGTCGATGTTCGATTGGGAACTTTCTCGAGGAGGAGTGAGAACAGAACCAACGATCGATGGTGGCTTAATATATGATTCTCTTGCAGATCCGATGGATACATTTCTGAATGCATGCCGGATCGAACAATCCAGAAAAGAGAATCAGATCAAAGACAGTGAGCCATTTATTCTCGACCAACGTGAGAATTGGACTGTACGGAATGCGATCCTGAATGAATTACTATTCAATGATGCCGATGCTGTTAAACGACTGACCGTAAATGCAGAGCTCCCCCCGAGTGCTCCCGGCGAAAAGATCGTCGCGGAACACCGGCGGACAGTGGAACACCGAATTCAAAAACTACGGTCGATACAACGTGAACCGGATTTCCGTTCTCATCGCGTCGATGTGACCAACAATGGTGAACGTTTTGTTATGGAGATCGAACGGATATCACTTCAAAAGGATAGTGCTGTTATCATGGATCTCGGAAGGACGTATCCTAAACGCAGGTTGAATATTTGGATCACTCATCTGTTCCTGAATCTTGAACTGCCTGTCAGAACATTTATGGTAACACTCGATAAGACAGTCATTCTACCACCCATCAGCAAAGATGACGCGGTCACGCAGATCAGAAATCTTCATGAACTTTCACTTCAGGCATCAATGAGACTATTGCCGTTCATTATTGATGTGTCATGGGCGTTTTTCGAGAAACCCGGTACGAAAGTAAAGAACCCCGATGAGTTTGTCCGTACGATTGGATGGAAAGTATTGAAAGCTATTTTAGGGTTGACCTATGGCGATAGCAATAGAAAGAGCACGAATTACATAGACGCATTCAGAGAGGCGCAAAACTGGGACGAAGCGATGAATAGCATTCCCGGTGGAGAGAAGGTCTTTAAAGAGACAGCGTATCAGGTCTTCGGAATGTATGCCAAACTGGCGGAGGAAAAGAAATGAGCAAAGTAAAGGAAACGATGGAATCTTTGGACATCAAAACTCTTCCGCTCGATGGAACAGTTTGCATCGAAGCGAGTGCAGGTACAGGAAAGACCTATACCATCGGTTTGATAGTGCTTCGTCTTGTGATGGAACAGGGACTTGAAGCGGCGAAACTTGCCGTTGTTACTTTTACTGAGGCCGCTGCCGGTGAATTAGCGGAACGGATCGCTGAGTTTCTTCGGATAGCACGTGATTATGCAGTCGATACGATTCAGAACGATGAACAACGTCAACAGGCAAAGGAATCGAAGCATAGTATCATTTATGACCTTGTCGATGCAGCAATTGCGAAGGAAGGTGAAAAAGTCATTATCCGTCTCAACGGAGCCTTGCTTAATTATGATCTTGCACAGATCATAACGATCCACGGATTCTGTCTGAGACTGTTGAATGATTTTGCGTTCGAGACGGGTAGCGCGTATGGAGTTGAATTTGTCAAGGACCAGGACGCACTTATCAATGAGATCCTTGCGGATTTCTGGAGGCGGGAGATCTCTGGACTTTCACCCGAAGTATTCAGACTTCTTGGCGATGTAACGCCTGATACGATGCGGGAATACTACGACAGTTTCCTGAAGCATCCGCATCTTGAGGTAAAAGGACCACAACTTGAAAAACGTGTTATCGAACAATATGCTACGTCATATGCATTGATACATCAACAATGGATTGACTCGTATGATGAAATCAACAAAATGCTGACGGAGGAGGTAAGCCGATTCAATCAAAATTCAATGAAGGTTTCCCGTATCCCAACATATATGGATGATGTTGACGATGTATTTACCAGTGGGAATATCAATAGGGAAGTGATGGAGGTTTTTTCGGCACGTAAACTTCAGGAATGTTTGAGATCTGGTTCGATATATTCAATTCCATCGATCCCGTATGTTGAAGCGATCGATGGTTTTTTAGATACATATGAGACACTTCCCGACAAGATCACGGCGCATTTCATGAGATTGGGTTATGCATATCTACGAAAGGAATTGGTCTCACGAAAGAAAGAATTACGTATACGCACTTTTGACAATATGATCAGCGATCTGTCGCAAAGCCTTGCGGGCTCGAATAAGACCGCGGCTATTGATGCGATCCGTCAGAGGTTCACCGCCGTTCTAGTAGACGAGTTCCAGGATACTGATGCACTTCAATATTCTATCTTTTATACACTCTTTGCCTCGTATAAAAGTATCTTCTTTGCAATGATCGGCGATCCGAAACAGGCGATCTATGAATTCCGTGGAGGTG
>JBMOHT010000233.1:0-5269 GCA_049317705.1 Bacteroidota bacterium
AAGGCACAAAGAAGAGCACAGAACACGGATGTGACGGAAACAATGGATTTACACAAATACGCAATGTAGGTCCGGACTCCTGTCCGGACCGGCATCTTAGAACAATCACCGTTTAGAAATAAAATATCATGTTAGGGGCGGACTTTAGTCCGCCCTTAGTGTTTAGCAATAGAATACGCCCGCTCCGAAGGAGTCCTTTGGACCTGACCGACGACCGAACTGATAGGTCGGTCGGGCAGGGATTCGACGGATCGGACGGATGTACACGGATAAGAATTGTAGGTCCGAGCGAAAGCTCGGACCGGCACCTCAAAATATCTCACACAAAGGCACAAAGAAGAGCACAGAACACGGATGTGACGGAAACAATGGATTTACACAGATACGTAATGTAGGTCCGAGCGAAAGCTCGGACCAGCCCCTCAAAATTTCTCACACAAAGACACAAAGAAGTGCAAAAGAACTAATCATCATCTTCTTCTTTGCTCTCATTTTTCTCTGACCGCTTCCCATCTCTGTTTTCCCTGCCACCGCCTTCACGTCCGATGATCTCATGTTCACTCCCGGAGCGGTGGCATTTAACACAATTCGAAAAATTCCGGATACCTTCCTCTTGATGCTTTGAAGCGATCTTCCCTTCGTTGTGTTCATGGCACGTATAGCATGTATATGTTTTGAATCCTCCCGTTGGTGAATGGCAGTCACTGCAGTTCGCGGGATGATTATTATCAAAGCGGAATAGTTTAGTATGGTCATAGGTGGACGGCTTCCAGGCAGCCGTTGAGTGACATATCCCGCATTGCTGCTTTGAGACAACACTCTTATGGAGTTCATCGATAGGGATGTTCCTTACGTGACAATCAGTGCACTGCTGAACTTTTGCACCGAGAAGTGTGTGATCGAATTGGCCTGTTTTCCATCCGGCTGTGTTGTGACACTCGCTGCATTGAATCGTGGCAAACGTATGCACATACGTTGTCGGTGTAATGTGACACGCTTCGCACTGATGTTGCTTCTGCTGATCAAGGATGGAATGAGTGAATGCTGCGGTCGCGGATTCTTTGGATCTGCCGTTATGTTCGGTATGACAGTAATAGCATTCCATCGAACGGACAGATGAATGAATGAGTATGCTTTTTGTCCGTTCCGTCTGAAGTGGAGTTCCGGCAACCGTTACCCTGCCGATATTATCAACGGAATGGCAGCGGATGCATTTATTGGTTTGGGATCCTTTCCCTAAGGTGTGACAGGAAAAGCAGTCGTTTTTGAGCGCCGTATGACCTTCGATCAGCACTCCCGGAGTGACCGAATAATATGGAAAGAGAACCGATGCAAGGATCCCTAGAGCCACGGTAATCATCAACGTTAGATACGTTCGGCTCATTGCCACCTCCAGAACAGGAGAGTGATGATGATATGGAGCGATGCAAGTCCGAAGAAGATCATCGAGAGCGGCATGTGGACCTTCCGCCATTGTTTCATGGTATCCACAACCAATGAATGAGTAAGAAGTTCCCGTTCGATATCCGTATCAGGTGTGCCGAGTGATCGTAATCTCTGTTCAAGCTCACTCAGTTGCTCTTTCGCTCCTTTCAGCAGGAACTTTCCCGTCAATCCGCTCGCGACGACGATGAGCATGGAGAACATCGCCAACCATGGGATGAGTGCATTGAAATGGATCCCTCCGTGCACCATCACCATCAACGCACCGGCCCATCCGAGGATCTCATGCGATTGCAACATCATTTTGGACTGTCCCCATGTGATCATCTTCCGTTTCTTCAGAGAATAGAAGAATGAACTGATGATCGATATCGTTCCGAAGATACCGAGATACCTTCCAACCCACACAATGTTGAACCAGTGAAGGACATAATCGATGAAGATCGTTCCCGCAGCCAGAGAAAGATAGATGGCAAGTGAGGGAAGTATCTGTTTGAATGTGAATCGAATGTGCATACAACTCCTTGGATATAAAAAATG
The DNA here is from genome assembly GCA_049317705.1 of Bacteroidota bacterium. Classification (GTDB taxonomy): domain Bacteria; phylum Bacteroidota; class Ignavibacteria; order UBA10030; family UBA8401; genus UBA8401. Next base: position 1,984 of record JBMOHT010000233.1, read on the forward strand.
TATCCAAAAAATAATACGACATCAATAGATGCACTTTCCGGAATGAAGTTTTAAGCAAATCTTAAGGATAGTTTTACTCTCTCTTAATACTCAAGATCGTATTTTAGGATACACCAATGATGAAAGGAATACCGTATGCCCGATCTATCACACATTCACCCCATGCTGGTCCATTTTCCGATCGCACTATTGATCGTCGGATTTCTCTCCGAAACGGCCGGATTGATCCTGAAAAAAGAATTTTTTAGCACTGCGGGATTTTATTTGTTACTTTTAGGGGCGCTGGGAGCTGCAGTAGCATACCTTACCGGTGAACAGGCGGGAGACGGGATAACAGAGGTCGGTGCCTTGAAACTCGCGCTGGAATCTCACGAAGGCGCGGCACAACTTACTCTATGGCTTGCCGGCATTGCCGCAGCCGTCCGCACGTTGATCGTTGTATTCAAAAAATATTCCGGACTCTACAGGACTGCAGCGTATATCCTCTTCCTTTGTGCGGTCATTTCGGTCGCACGGACCGGATTTTACGGCGGAGAACTTGTCTATAAACATGCCGCGGGGGTCCAGTTGAATATCGGTTTTGGAGCGGTCGAGTCCGATACCACAACAGTTGAAAAAGAACGTAAGGAGAATGATTGACACCGTATGAGAATTCTTGTCGTTGAAGATGAAAAGGGGATAGGGAAATTTCTCTGCGATGGACTGAAAGAGGAAGGATTTGCTGTCGATATTGCTGTGGACGGGAATACCGGGCTGGAGTTATCGCGGCAGAATGAATACGATATCATCCTGCTGGATTGGATGCTTCCCGGTATCAGCGGTATCGAAGTGTGCCGAAACATCCGTAAGGTTTCAACAACTGTTCCGATCATTTTTCTCACGGCAAAAGATACCGTCAGTGATGCCATCTTTGGACTGGAATCGGGAGCGAACGATTATATCCGAAAACCGTTCGCATTCGAAGAACTCCTGGCCCGTATCCGTGTTCAATTGCGCTCGGAGAATGCCGAAACAATGCTCTTCACCATCGGTGATATCGAACTTGATGTCAACACGCATGTTGTCCGCAAGGATTCAGTCGAGATCCCCTTTACTCAAAAAGAATTCGCTTTGCTGGAATTCCTTCTTCGGAATAAGAACAAGGTCTGCACCCGCTCCCGCATCATCGAACATGTATGGGATATCCATTTTGATGCCGATACCTCTGTGATCGATGTCTATATCAATGCTCTTCGGAAAAAATTGGCCCACGGTGACGAGAAGGGGTATATCCAAACTGTCCGCGGTGTGGGATATATTGTCCGTGACACATGAAATATCTTAGTTTCAGGAATAGGATCGCATTCAACTATATCGCAGTTACGGCACTGCTGATCGCGGTACTGTTCGTATCGATCTATATGGTCATTTACCAGACGGTCTACGACCATCTGGATACGGATCTTGATGCCGAGATACAGGAAGTGTATTCAAGCATCGTTGTGCTGGACAATACAATCGTATATGCCAATCCGAACGAGTGGAATGAAAAGGAACATGGACTCATCGAGGTCAATCCCACATTTGTCGCCATCGTTGATACACTGGGGAATGTCCTTCGGAAGACACCGAATCTACGCGATGGTTCATTAACATTCAGCGAGACCAGACGCGGGAAAACGAATTATGATACCCTGCTGTCGGGTGCACCGATCAGACAATTGCAGACGCCGATCCAAAATCCTACCGGCAGGACTCTCGCCTTTCTCATCATCGCCATTCCTTTACAGGAATCCATCATCGTCCTGAAGAATCTCCGTCAGACGCTGCTCATCGGTTACCCGATCGTACTCTTCTTCCTGTTCTTTATCTCACGATTCATTGTGGGCAGATCCATCGCACCGATCGATACTGTCATCGCCACAGCGCAACGGATCACAAAAGAGAATCTCGATGAACGGATCATCCTTCCCGAGAATAAGGATGAGATCTATACTCTTACGGAAACGATCAATAATCTGCTGGACCGTTTACGCGATGTTGTAGTACGGGAAAAACAATTCACGGCGGATGCATCGCATGAATTGAGGACACCTCTTGCGGTGATGAAAGGAACTCTCGAAGTGCTTGTAAGGAAACCGAGAGAACCGGAGCAATATGTTGAGAAGATCCGGGATGTGACGCATGAAGTGGACCGAATGTCACACGTGGTCGATCAGCTGTTGGAACTTGCGCGTTACGAAAGCGGATCCGTGAAACCATCGGTCATCATGTTTGAACTGAATACGGTCATCAGCGATTGTATCGGTCGTTTAACACCGGCAGCAGAAGAACGGTCCATATCCCTGTTGTTCTCTCCGGAGGGCCCCTGTTCAGTTCGGGCGGATGTGACCATGACCGCGATCATCATTGAGAATATCCTCTCGAATGCGATCAAATATTCTCCGGAACAAGGATCTGTGAATGTTACCTTGGAGATCAGGTCCGGTGCTGTGGTATGTTCCATTAGCGACCAAGGAATAGGTCTCACCGAGGATCAAATAGCGAAGATATTTGACCGATTCTACCGAGTGGATGAATCACGCGCATCCAATATCGAGGGAAAAGGGATCGGTCTCGCCATCGTGAAACGATTGATCGATATTCAACACTGCTCATTGTTTGTTCAAAGTACTCCTGCCTCAGGCACTACGTTCATCATTTCATTCCCTATTTAGCTTCATACTGATTTAAGCGAATTTTAAGGATCACTTTAGAATGGTTTAAGGTGTGCCGTCGTATATTTGAATCATCAATAATAACGATAACAGTACTCGTATAGCCAACAACCTATCTAAAGGAAGGTATCCCGATGAAATTACGTTCATGGTTCATAGCACTGTCCGCTGTCCTTGCATTCTCCGGTATGCTCAGCGCAAAAGATCAATCGAAAACCATCACGAACATTAAAGCCGCCATCAAAGGTGAAACAACGGCCAGCGCAAAATATGCTGCCTATGCCAAGAAGGCGAAGGAGGAAGGATTCACAAAAGTTGCTGTTTTGTTTGAAGCCGCATCTAAATCGGAATCCATCCACGCGAATAACCACCGTGCAGTATTGGAACAGCTTGGAGAAACGATGGAAGCGATCACTCCTGAGTTCTCCGTCAAGTCCACAAAGGAGAATCTTGAAGATGCGTACAAAGGTGAGTCGTATGAGATCGCGACCATGTACCCGGAATTCATCAAACAGGCACAAAAGGAAAATATCACTCTGGCATTGATATCATTCAACTATGCGTATCAGACGGAAAAGAAACATCAGGGG
>JBMOHT010000234.1:0-5256 GCA_049317705.1 Bacteroidota bacterium
ATAAAAAATGAAACTGACTGTGATCGGACATATCTGCTTCGACGTGTTCCATAAAGCGGATGGAACCGAAGAGCGTACGCTCGGCGGTATCTATCATTCCGTCGCTGCACTGGCAAATCTTGCCTCGGAACGGGACACGATCTATCCGGTCTTCGGTGCAGGGAAGAATGATATCGAACAGATCCGTTCATCATTTTCCCAATACAAGAATATCGATCTCTCCGGTCTGTTTGCATTCGACGGTGAAACGAATCACGTCCATTATTACGAGGACAGTCCCAACGAACGTTCGCTGGACATTGCCAAACCGATCCCGTTCCGTCAGATCAAACCGTATTTGAATGTGGATGGTGTGTATGTGAATATGATCTCCGGGAAGGATATACTGGTCGATACGCTGGATGAGATCAGACTCGAGATCCGCGGTAAAAAAGTCGCCCTCCATTTGGATATGCATTGTTTAGTGCTGTCTGTGAATCCCGACGGAACAAGAGTGCATAAGGATATGGCGGATTGGCGGCGATGGTGTTTCATGACGGACAGCGTGCAGATGAATGAAGAAGAGGCAAGGGAGATCTCGGGAGAACAGTACAGTAATGAATTGCTTGCTAAACATATGCTCCCCCTCATGGTAAAAGCGTTCATCATCACACGAGGAGCAAAAGGGGTAACATTATACCAGGAACAGCATAAGACCCTTTCCGCGCAGGAAATGACTGACGAGCTTGATGCAGAACCTGTTTCAACGCTCGGTTCCGGTGATATCTTCGGAGTGTCATTCCTCTATTTTTTTCTGAAGAAAAAGAATTATGCGGAAGCGGCACAGTTGGCTCAAAAAACAGCATCCCACAGCACAAAGTTCAATCTGATGGACAAACATCGTGAATTGAAAGCGATGAGGGAATTGCTGTGAAACGGGTGCTGGTGTGCGGCAGTAACGGTCTGCTCGGTCAGCGGCTGGCATTGCTGCTGGATTCTGATGATGAATATGAAGTACTGCATTCATCGCATCACCGGTCGTTCGTGCAGAGTGATATCCTCATCGATTATACGCAGTTGGATATCTCCAACCGAAGCGATGTGAAGAGTTTGGTAACGAGTTTCCGTCCGGATGTGATCCTGAATGCTGCGGCTATGACAAATGTGGATTTGTGCGAACGGGAACGTGAACTCGCATGGAAGATGAATGTGACCGCCGTGGAGAATCTGACCGAGGTCAGCCGGAGGATCGGTGCAAAACTGGTGCATGTCTCCACGGATTATGTGTTCGACGGCAAAACAGGTCATTATTCCGAAACGGATCGGGTCAATCCGGTGAACTATTACGGGAAGACAAAGCTTGCCGGGGAGAATGTGATCGTCTCAAGCGGGATCGACTTTACCATACTCAGGACGATCCTTGTCTACGGCACCGGAGTGAACGTGAAGAATAATTTCGCACTCTGGGTGATCAACAGTCTGCATGAAAAGAAGAATATCCGGTGTGCTGTCGATCAGATCAGCACACCGACCCATGTAGCAGATCTGGCCGCTGCGGTGAAACAGAGTGTTGATGCACAGGCCGAAGGGATCTTCCATATTTCTGGATCCGAAGCGGTCAGTCGGTACGATTTTGCGGTGCGCGCCGCTGAAGTGTTCGGATATGATCCGACCGCTATTGCTCGGGTGACATCCGCAGAACTGCAGCAATTCGCTGTTCGCCCTTTGCATACGTCATTCGTGATCGAAAAGGCAAAGAACGCATTCAATTATCATCCGATGAATGTCACACAGGGATTGAAATTACTACAGGAAGAACTAACAGGGATCCATCTCAATTGATATGAAAAATATTCTCCTTCGTTGTGCAGTCATCGCGCTCGCATTGTTCTACGTCTCATGTTCCTCCACGAAACAGACAACGGACGATACAACTTCGCTCACGACTGCTCCGAAAGCATTGTCGAGTCAGTTCAAGATGCTGACCATCAACGCGCAGCATAATTTGAAGGACAAGTCTGACGTGAAGCGGTTCGCCGAGTGGGTGAAGTCCACCGGAGCTGAACTTGTCGCGGTACAGCAGATCGTCCGCGCAACGGATTCAAAACCGGAATTCGATGCATTCACTGAATTGCTGAAGCGTCTTGATATGCGTGGAACATTCGCCAAAGCACGCTATTTTCAGGGATGGGATTCCGGGAATGCGCTGTTCTGCATGTATCCGCTCCTTCAATCGAATGTCTATACTCTTCCCACCGGAAAAGGACGGACCCGCCGCTCGCTTGCATTCGGTGTGTTCGAGATGGGATTGAAATCCGTCGCATTCGCGTCGACCGATCTGGATGAAGAGGACCTGAGCGAGCGTGTGAAACAGGTCTACGAGATCCTTTCGATCCAGAAATCGATGGAAGAATTCCCGATCGTTGTCGCCGGAAATTTCGGCGAATCACCGAAAGGGAAGGGACCGGCAAAGATGCTTGAAAAATATCTCTGCGCGAACAATACTTCCGAGCAGACATCAGGATTGGAACAGCATGTCTATCTGCCCATGAACGGAAAAATGAAAGTGATCTCCGTCGAAAAGACCTATAACAAGAATCTCAATACGAACGGTCTTCTTGTGACCGTTGAAGTCATTCAATAAGGGAAAAAATATGCTCGACTTAAAGTTCATCCGCGAAAATACCGACCTCGTCAAGAACGGCATCAAACTGAAGAAATGCGACGACAATATCGATGCGATACTTGCATTGGACAATCAGCGCAGGACCATGATCGGCGAAGGGGAAGGACTCAAAGCGAAACGGAATGAGGTCTCCGCGAAGGTCGGTCAGATGAAGAAGGCCGGCGAGGATGCATCCGCCGTGATCGAAGAGATGAACAGCGTGAAGACCCGCATTCAACAAATCGATGAGGAATTGAAAGTGGTTGAGGAGAAACTGGAAGACCTGCTGTTGACCGTGCCGAATGTTCCGCATCCGTCGGTTCCGGTCGGTAATACACCCGATGACAACAAGTCCATCTTTGAATGGGGTGAGAAACCATCAGGTGCTTTGAAACCCCATTGGGATATCACGAACGCACTCGGTATCATCGATTTTGAACGCGGCTCAAAAGTGGCAGGTGCGGGATTCCCCTTCTACATAGGTCAGGCGGCAACACTCCAGCGCGCGCTGATCAATTTCTTTTTGGATCAGGCATCCGAACACGGATATACGGAACTTCAAGCGCCGATCGTAGTGAATAAGGATAGTGCGCGCGGTACGGGGCAGATCCCGGACAAAGAGGATATGATGTATGTTGCTACGCGCGATGAACTGTATATGATCCCGACCGCCGAAGTCCCCGTGACGAACTTCCATCGCAAGGAGACCTTTGAGGAAAAAGAACTGCCGATCAAATATGCCGGATATACACCTTGCTTCCGCCGTGAGGCAGGGTCATACGGAAAAGATGTCCGCGGACTGAACCGACTGCATCAGTTCGACAAAGTGGAATTGGTGAAATTCGTCCATCCGTCAACATCGTATGACGAGCTGGAATCACTCCGCGGCGATGCGGAACGTTTGCTGCAGCTTCTCGGTCTGCCGTATCGTGTTCTGCTGATGTGCACCGGAGATATGGGATTCACACAAACGAAGAAATACGATCTTGAAGTGTGGGCGGCAGGACAGCAGAAATGGCTCGAAGTCTCTTCCTGCAGCAATTTCGAGACGTTCCAGGCACGAAGGATGAACATCAAATTCAAATCCCGCGATACCGGAAAACAGGAGTTCGTCCACACCTTGAACGGTTCAGGACTTGCGCTGCCGCGCATCGTAGCGGCGATCATCGAGAATTATCAGACAGCGGACGGGAAAGTGAATGTTCCGAAGGTGCTCCAGCCGTACACACGCTTTTCGGTGATCGGCTGACACGAAATCCTTCCAGTGTAACGGATCTTTACAGTGAACGGTCTCTTTGACCGTTCCTATTTTTTAAACCTATGAACTCATTAAAACGACTTATTCCTTATCTCGCCCGGTACAAGGGGACGCTCTATTTTGGACTGTTCACTGTTGTGGTGAGCAACCTCTTCACGGTGGCGACTCCATGGTTCATCGGCAAAGCAGTGGACGAACTGAAACATGGACTCGAAACCGGTTCTCTGCGTCATACAGATCTGCTCTGGTATGCCGGACTCGTTGTCGGATTTGCAGTGATCGCCGGAGTGATGCTGTTCCTCACTCGTCAGACGATCATCGTCGTTTCACGAAAGATCGAGTATGACCTGCGGAATGATTTTCTCGCGCATATCCAGAAACTTCCGCTCTCATATTTTCAGAATACTCCCACCGGCGACTTGATGGCCCATGCAACGAATGATATCAGTGCGGTCCGTAACGTGCTCGGACCGGGCATCATGTATCCTGCCGACACGCTGATGACGCTCTCAATGTCCCTGGTGCTGATGTTCGTGAAAGATTGGCAGCTGACATTGCTTGCGCTGATCCCGATGCCGTTCGTGTCGTATGCGGTCTATTATCTCGGGAAAGTGATCCACGAAAAATTCAATGCACGGCAGGAGCAGTATTCCGTATTGACGACCAAAGCGCAGGAGAATCTTTCGGGTGCACGAGTGGTAAAAGCATACGTCCGCGAAGAATATGAGATCGAACAGTTCCGGAAAGCGAGCTGGGATTATTTCAAGAAGAATCTCGTCCTGGCAAAAGCACAGTCCGTTATGTGGCCGCTCATGTTCATCCTCGTAGGACTCTCCATTATCATCACTATCTACATCGGCGGATTGAAAGTGATCCGCGGCGAGATGACCATCGGTACGCTGACCGCATTCATGACGTATCTTTCGTTGCTGATCTGGCCGATGATCGCGTTCGGGTGGGTGACCAATATGTGGCAGCAGGGTTCTGCATCGATGAAGCGTCTCGCAAAGATTTTCGACACAGCTCCCAACATTCAAAATAATGAAGGGACCGATCATTCCATTACTTCACTCGAAGGGGAGATCGAATTCAAGAATGTCAATTTCTCGCACCAAAGTGCGCAATCCGGTACGCTGCACAATATCAATTTGAAGATTCCGAAAGGTTCCACGCTTGCTATCGTTGGTTTTACCGGCTCAGGGAAAAGCTCGTTGGTGAACCTCATCCCTCGACTGTATGATATTACTGATGGACAGCTTCAGATCGATGGTATAGACATCAAGAAGATCCCGGTGGAAGTGCTGCGTAAACATATCGGTTATGTTCCGCAGGAGACATTCCTGTTCTCCGACAG
>JBMOHT010000235.1:0-5250 GCA_049317705.1 Bacteroidota bacterium
ATTTGAAAACGACAGCTTGCCCGCCACGTGCAATCCGCCAACGTTCTCTACCAATTTTTATAGCGGAAACTGCATCCACATCGTGTGGAAAATGCTAAAGCGTCGACGGTAGCCCCAATTTTGTACCCCGACGCATTTACTAATGATGTCGGGGTTTTTCATTTGTAACACGGGATGTCATCCCGTGTTACCTTATAAAATATTATGAGCAAAACATTCGAACAAGTTTTACAAGAGAAGATCATCGTATTTGACGGTGCAATGGGAACGAACATCCAGACGCAGAACCTTACGGCGGATGATTTCGGCGGTGAATATTACAACGGCTGCAACGAATATCTGCTTGTGACGAAGCCGGAAGCTATCGAGAAGGTCCATCACGATTTTCTCGCCGCGGGAGTGGATGTGATCGAGACCGATACGTTCGGTTCTTCATCCATTGTCCTTGCGGAGTATGGTCTGCAGGACCGGGCATACGAGATCAGTAAACTCGGCGCTGAACTTGCAAAGAAGGTTGCTCGCGAATTTTCTACGGAAGAACACCCGCGCTTCGTCGCCGGCTCGATTGGACCGACAACAAAACTGCCGTCACTCGGTCACATCACATTCGAAGAGATGGAGAAGTCCTACTACGAACAGACTGCCGGATTGGTTGACGGCGGTGTTGACCTGCTGATGGTCGAGACCTCGCAGGATGTTCTGCAGGTGAAAGCGGCGTTGGGAGGAATCTTCAGGTTGTTTGCTGACAAACAGATCAAACTTCCCGTCATCACTTCGGTCACCATCGAGACGATGGGAACAATGCTTATGGGAACGGAGATCGGCGCGGCGTTGACCGCTCTGGAGCCGTATGATATTTCGGTGATCGGCATGAACTGTCCACCGGACCGAAAGAGATGTCCGAGAATATCCGCTATCTTACTCAGAACTCAAGAATTCCCGTCTCATGCATTCCGAATGCAGGATTGCCCGAGAATGTCGGCGGTGTTGCCCACTACCATCTCACACCGGATGAAATGGCAACGTGGCTTTCACATTTCGTGAAAGATTACGGCGTGAATGTTGTCGGAGGCTGCTGCGGTACTCGTCCCGAACACTTGAAAGCGGTCGTTACAGCAATGAACGGACTGAAACCGAAACAGCGGACGATCGAGTATCAGCCGTCCGTTTCCAGTCTCTATTCTTCGGTGACGATGGAAATGAAACCGGCACCGCTCATCGTCGGTGAACGGACGAATGCGAACGGTTCCAAAAAATTCCGCGACCTCCTTCAGAAAGAGGATTACGACGGAATGGTGATGATGGCGAAGGAAGCGCTGAAGGAAGGCGCGCATGTGCTTGATGTGTGCGTTGCGTATGTGGGACGTGATGAAGTCCGAGATATGAAGGAATTCGTTTCGCGCTTGAATACGCAGGTGCAGCTCCCGCTCGTCATCGATTCCACTGAAGCGAATGTGATCGAGGCCGCGCTGCAGTTGTGTGCAGGAAAGTCGATCGTGAACTCCGTCAATCTTGAGGACGGTGAAGAGAAGATCGACCATGTCATTCCTCTTTGCAAAAAATACGGCGCAGCCGTTGTCGCGCTTACCATCGATGAAAAAGGGATGGCTAAGACAGCGAACGATAAATTCAGGATCGCAAAGAGGATCTACGAACTGGTCGTGAACAAATATGGTATGAAGCCGAGCGACCTTATCTTCGATACACTCACGTTCACCCTCGGCAGCGGCGACGAGGAATTCCGCAAAGCCGGTATCGAGACCATCGAAGCCATTAAACTCATCAAAAAGGAATATCCCGAGGTAGGATTCGTCCTCGGTGTCAGCAACATCTCGTTCGGACTCGCACCGCATATCCGCCACGATCTGAACTCGGTCTTCCTGCACTTCGCTATCGAAGCAGGACTCTCGCAGGCGATCGTCAATGCGCAGAAGATCAAGCCGCTCTATAAGATCGATGATCGGGGGCGTGAATTGTGCAAAGAACTGATTTTCGACGAGAGGAAATTCTCCGGGGAACAATGCACGTATGATCCGTTAACAGAATTGATGGCATTCTATGCCGACAAGAAAACCGATGCAAAAGCTGAGAAAAAAGAGCGTGCAGGGACCATCGAAGAGATCCTGAAGAACCGCATCATTGATGGGGACAGGACCGACGTTGCGAAGGATCTTGATGAAGCGCTGAAAACACACACTCCGCTGCATATTATCAACGAGATTTTGCTGGGTGGAATGAAAGTGGTCGGCGATCTTTTCGGACGAGGCGAAATGCAGCTGCCGTTCGTACTCCAGTCCGCCGAGACGATGAAAGCATCGGTCGCTTATCTTGAACAGTTCATGGAAAAGAGCGATGCCACGAACAAAGGTTCCATGGTCCTGGCAACAGTGAAAGGGGACGTGCATGATATCGGTAAGAATCTGGTCGACATCATCCTGACCAACAACGGCTACAAAGTGTATAATCTCGGCATTAAACAGCCGCTGGATGCTATCATCCAATCGTGGCAGGAGACAAAAGCGGATGCGATCGGCATGAGCGGTCTGCTGGTGAAATCCACTGCCATTATGAAAGAGAATCTCGAACTGATGAACGAAAAGGGGATCACGCCTCCCGTTGTTCTCGGCGGAGCGGCATTGACCCGCCGGTTCGTTGAGCAGGATCTTCGTTCGATATACAAAGGCACGGTCGTGTATGCAAGCGATGCGTTCGATGGACTTCGGTTCATGGAACAGCTGAAAACGAAAGGTGTCGAAAGTTTTGCTCCGACGGTGATCGATGAACCGGGCATCACGGAGGACGGTGATGAACTTCTGACCGGATCCGAAGCGAAGATCGCTGCCGCATTGAAGGAACAAGCCGAACTGCCGACATCATCAAAAGTATCCACCGAAGTTGCCATTCCGAAACCGCCGTTCTGGGGGACGAAAGTTGTCGATGATATCTCACTTGATGAGATCTTTGCATTCATCAATGAAGCGGCTCTCATCAAAGGACAGTGGCAGGTGCGGAAAGGAAAACGTTCGGAGGATGATTACCGTAAAGAAGTGGACGAGAAAGTCCGTCCCGATCTCGAACGGCTAAAAGCGCAGATCAAAAAGGAACAGCTGCTCCAGCCGAAAGTGGTCTATGGTTATTTCCCGTGCAACTCGGACGGTAATGACCTGATCATCTATCAGGATGACATGAAGACGGAGCGGATGCGATTCACATTTCCGCGTCAGAGTGATGACCGATTCCTCTGTCTCTCCGATTACTTCGCTCCGAAGAGTTCCGGGAAGATCGACGTTGTTCCGTTCCACATGGTGACGATGGGTGCGAAAGCATCCGAACATTCCGCGAAATTATATGCGGCGAATGATTACAAGGAATATCTGTTCTTCCATGGACTGAGCGTTGAATCCGCTGAAGCGCTGGCGGAACTGTGGCACAAAAAGATCCGCGAGGAGCTCGGTGTGGCCGGAAAAGATGCGAAGGAGATCAAGCGTCTCTTCAGCCAGGGATATCAGGGCTCACGGTACAGCTTCGGCTATCCTGCCTGTCCGAATCTTGAGGATCATACGAAACTGTTCGAACTTCTGAGACCGGAACAGATCGGCGTGCATCTGACGGAAGAGTTCATGCTCGAACCGGAACAGTCCACCGATGCGATCATCGTTCATCATCCTGAAGCGAAGTATTTCAACATAAAATAATTACTGAAAGCATTGAACGATATGTCATTCCCGCACGTTTTTGGCGGGAATCCATAAAACTGGACCCCCGATAGAAACATTCGGGGGTGACATTGTTGTGTTTAAAGGACAGCCTCTAATTATTTTGATACGTTATTAATTCAAACAACGTTTTCCAGCATCCAGTATCCAGTATCTAGAATCCAGCATCTAATATTCTTTGAAAGGACACTTCCACAATGCCAAATTTAATTCTTATCCGTCACGGCGAATCACAATGGAATCTCGAGAACCGTTTCACCGGATGGGTCGATGTTCCGCTCTCTCCGAAAGGGGAGCAGGAAGCGAAAGCAGCCGGTGAGAAGCTGAAGTCATACAAATTCGACAAAGCATTCACTTCCAAGCTGCAGCGCGCCAACAATACGCTCAACTTCATCCTTCAGGCCAGCGGACAGACGAATATTCCCACAGAATTCGACATCGCTTTGAACGAACGTCATTACGGAGCACTGCAGGGACTGAACAAAGCTGAGACCGCTCAGAAATACGGCGATGAACAGGTGAAGATCTGGCGCCGCAGTTATGATGTTCCGCCCCCGAAAGAGAAGACGGACATGAATCCGGAAGGCACCAGCGAAAGTCTGAAAGATACTGCTGCCCGGACGCTTCCTTATTGGGAGAAAAATATCATGCCCGAAATCAAAAATGGGAAAAATATCATCGTTGCTGCGCATGGGAACAGTCTTCGCTCCATCGTGATGCATCTCGATAATCTTACAAAAGAGCAAGTTTTAGAGCTCAATATCCCTACCGGTGCACCGTTACTGTATGTGTTCGACTCAAATGGCACGATTGTTGAAAAGAAATATCTGTAAAAAGACAAATTGGTAGAAATATTAAAATAAGATGTGTTTGTCTGATTTTATTCTGTCATTGAGTTTCGAACAAGTTTTCACTATAATTTCAAAGTAACAGTCAACCTCTAGGAGAAAAATTATGGCAACATTTATCACCGAAGAATGCATCAACTGCGGAGCATGCGAACCCGAATGCCCGAATACGGCGATCTATGCCGGCGGTGCACAGTATGACCTGAACGGCGGAAAACTCGATGCTATTTCGAACGATTTCTATTATATCGTCCCGGAAAAATGCACCGAGTGCGTCGGCCATTTCGATCAGGAACAGTGCGCAGCGGTTTGCCCTGTTGATTGCTGTGTTCCCGATCCGAACCGTGCTGAGACCGAAGATGCTCTGTTTGCCCGCGCAAAAACGATCCATCCGGAACGTGCATTCGCTGAACTGAGCGCATCGAACTCCCGCTTCAGAAAATAATTGCATCACGAACGTACCAACAGAAAGTCGGTTCATTGATTGAACCGACTTTTTTATTTTAGGGAATGATATGAAGATCGGAAATTATACACTAACCTCTATCGAGACCGGCCGCTTCGCGTTGGACGGCGGCGCAATGTTCGGCGTTGTTCCGTGGGTCTTCTGGTCGAAGACGAATCCGCCGGACGAGAAACAGCGCATCACGCTTGCCGCACGATGCCTGCTTATCCGGGGTGAAGGG
>JBMOHT010000236.1:0-5248 GCA_049317705.1 Bacteroidota bacterium
AGTTCCTGAAGAGACAGTCAATACTGATCCATCGTTTGCAGGACCGCCAAGGTAGGTATCCGTATTTCCATTTTCAAGATATCTGATGATGCTCACGTATGCATTGCTAGGCCCGCTTGACAATCTAAAGGCATAGTCTATCTGAAAATCCATTGTCGGGCGGAAAGAACTAAAGGGTGAACTGCCATCATTTCCTGCCGGTAGTTGAGTCCCGGCAGTAACACCATCACCGGCACCGGAACTATTTATATAAAGGTAGATTTCATTAAAGTTTGATTCAGCTTCTCCGATGATCATAACATAGAGATAGTTCCCATCATTATATGCCTTCAATTGCTTAATTCCATGATCTCCAAAACCGGTATTTCCTTGCGTCCATGTCCCCACCGTAATGTAACTAGCATCATTACCAATGCCATTGATTGTCGGTTGGGCAAGCAGAATCGATCCGGTCAACAAAACAAGCAGTAAGACTTTCTTCATACGGTTTCCCTTGAAATTATGTATTGGTAATATGTAATAGTGAATTGGAACATTTTACATTTAAGAAAAATAAGATTCAAGTTAAAAATACCAATAGAAAGCGCTTACATAGGTTATCGATAACTGAAAATTCGCTTTATTTTAAGAGTAATAGTTTTTTCGTGGATATAAAATCATCTGATTTCAATGTGTAAAAATAGATCCCGCTTGTGAATCCTGAAGCATTCCATGACACAGAATACGTTCCCGGTTGGTAGCGTCCGTTTAGTATGGCCGCAGTATTTCTACCGAGGATGTCATAGATATTGAGCGTTATCAATGCACCTTCGCTATTCGTCCTAAGTGTAGAGGGGACGGAGAACCGAATGGTCGTTGTGGGGTTGAACGGGTTTGGGAAATTCTGTTCAAGTGTGAATTCGCCGGGAACATGATTCTTTGTATTTTCCTTCTTCACTTCTGTAAGGAAGATCGTCGGATCAGGAATTCCATCTCCATTCTTATCCACTTGAACTGACGCGAGATTGATAAGACTATCTGGTCCGCCGTTCCCGTCCACATCAGGATTGTCCGGCATCGCATCACCAGAGCCGTAATCATATCCGCCGGAAGCAAGGGCAACGAGAAAGAGCGATGCATTCTTCGGGACAAGACCATTTCCTAAATGATACAGATCATTCCATCCGAGCGATACTTCCAATCCTCTGCCGCCGATTCCGCGGACGTGTGAGCTCTTTGCAGTGATATTCACGCTCTGGTTGCTGTCCGACAGAAATACGGAGGGCTGGTCCTGATTGTATGAAGCAACAAAGAGATCGATCCCGTGATCGGTACGGAGACGATTGTTCTTCGGATAGTCTCCTTTGTATGCACCGGTGGAGATGAAATTCGTTATTCCTTTCCCGGGAATTGCATCAACATAGAGCATCAACGAATTATTCTTATCATTGAGCAGATAATCGACACCGAGATAAAGAGAATCGGCGTCCCATGTGACGAGCAATTTATATAATTCATTGTTCGGGGGACCGACGAGTTTATCCCACCAAACACTGTCGCTGTCCTTATCCGTGGCGACGATCATTGAATTGCTCCAGTCATCAACGAACGAGATCGTTCCATCGATCTTCGGTCTTTGGTATGTGGTGATGACCGAATCCTTCACCGGTTTCACCGTCAGAAGGAATTTTGTGGAATCAAATCCGCCCTTCAAATCAGCGACAAGGATGGTAACGGATGTTGAACCGGTATCTTCCTGAGCAGGAGTTCCGCTGATGATGCCGGTATTGCTCCCGATGGAGAGCCAGTTCGGTCTTGCTCGCAGTGAAAAGGTAAGAGGAAGATCAACGGCATCGTCGGAGGCAGTGATCGTCCGTTCAAATCTTTTCGTTGCAACAGCGGTTGTATCCGATGACTGCACGATCTTCGGCGCGACATTTCGTTTCACAGTGACGATGAATGTATCGGCATCAGCAGCATTCGCAGGATCTTTCACTGAAAGGATGATCTGAACAGAACCTGTGTCGGAGAATGATGGTATTCCGCTCAAAGTTCCGGATGCATCAACAGAAAGCCAGGTAGGATTATTCGAGAGAGTATATTGCAGTGTCAGTTTGTTCACATCACTTGCAACGGACCGATATTCGAATATCGCATTGGTGTAAGTCAGCTGATCCGGAATGCGGTTCAGGACGGGAGGATTATTCAGCGATGTGGCCGTGTCCGCGACAAAGAGCGTATAACTTCTTGCTGGTGACCATAACTTAACCCGGTTCTTCGTTCCGCCCGGTGCAGGACCGACAACGAACTTGTTCGCATCCTTTCCCGTAAAATCTTTGAACGCCGTTCCCACCGGAAGCTCTGTATCAACCCAGACATCGATCCACTGCGTCGGATTATCATTGATGACTATATAGCCGCCTTTTTGTCCTCCGAATCCATCCCGTCTTGCAACATACACATCCGGTCCGACAACGTTCTGATCCTGATTATTATCTTCTCTAATATAGAATGCATTCAATCCGCCTCGCTTCGTGGTTCCGCCCCCGAGAAAATTCTGGCGGATCCAGATAAGCGTATCAATCTTTCCCGAATATCCGTACGTGAAGTAATCCTTAAAAAAGATGCACGGCCTTCCTTCGGAGAAGAGTATATAGGCGTAGGCGAGATGCTTATCGGTAAGGATTGGATCGTGACCATTATCAGTGTTCCCGTCGAAACCGGTCCGGTCGAAGTCATGATTCTCAACGAACGTTGAGTAGTCAAACCCGGAGATGCCTGCGCCTGCGAGTCCGGCATTATCGAGCGTCCGCATATCGA
Source organism: Bacteroidota bacterium (assembly GCA_049317705.1). Classification (GTDB taxonomy): domain Bacteria; phylum Bacteroidota; class Ignavibacteria; order UBA10030; family UBA8401; genus UBA8401. The sequence goes on from JBMOHT010000236.1 coordinate 2,800, forward strand.
ATCCGCCACTCGTGTTGTTGCACATCTCTTTGAGCGTATATCGAAGAGGGAAATCGAACATCGCCACTGTTGCACCGTTCTGATTCTTCGCGACATTCAGCCAATTCCCGATATCCGCGGAGCTGCTCCATAATTCCGCCACAGCATAGTTCGTCCCGTTCGCTGCCTTCAGGAAGGCAGCCATGAATGCAGGATCGATCGGCTTCACTGCATCCAATCTGAAACCGTCGAATTTGAGATCATTCCTCAAATATTTTCCCCATGCAATGAGACTGTCCCTGACACTCTGTTTGCCATGGTCCAGCCATTCCCCGAACCGAAAGAGCGGATCGGTTTCAACGAACTTCGGATCGACAAAACAGTGTTCGGAATTAGGATAGAACTCCGCTGGAGATTTCTTGAACCGGCCGGATCCATTCGGATAGTTGAATACCATAAATGCTGAATCTGCAACGATTTGAGTGCCATTATTCAAAGGAATGCATTCGTATGGTGCGCGTGTTTCTCCACCCATCATATGTCTCATCACGGCATCGGCATAGACCTGGATCCCGACGGAATGGAATGTGGAAATGGCATTGATCAATTCCTGTTTGCTGCCGAATCGTGTTTCCTTGCTTCCTTTCTGGAAATAATCGCCAAAATCGTAGTGATCGTACGGATCGTAACCCATCGAGAATCCGCCTCCTGCGCCTTTTGCGGGTGATGGGAACCAGATCGCACTGATGCCGGCAGATGCGAGTCTCGGAGCAAGTTTTGCCAAGGAATCATACCAGAGTCCGCCGGGAGGGGAATTCCAATAGAATCCCTGCATGAAGACGTCAGACTTAGGAGAGACGGCAGGGGAGTTTTGTGAAAACAGAGGAAGGGAAAGGAGAAGTATTGCTGGTATTAAAAATTTCATAGAAATATTTTCAAGTCAAAAGTATTGAAGTCAAAAGTCAAAAAAGAATCGATAGATTCATCAATGTACCAAAGATGATAAATGTAAATTTATATTTTTTACTTTTACCTAGGTTGGAAGTGCTTTTCTTCCTGAAAACGTAAGTAAATCATCGGTCGTATGCAAGGGGCCGGCGTTGCTTATAACAGCCATTTTATTTATTTTCCATAACGGACGATGAAACAGCTCAGCCCACAATCCATATCGCTTCAAAAGCTTCTCGTACTCCATTCCGACTACGTGAACGAACTGCAGCGCAGGAATCCTGAAACGCGCGGTACCTATGAACGCACGCTTCGTGAATTCATGCGCTGGGTCCGTCTTGAACCGGAACTGGAATGCTCCGCCAAAGAGATCGAGCGGTATAAGAAATTCCTCCTGACGAAACGAAAACTTTCTCCGGTCTCAGTAACGATGTATCTCTCTTCGGTCCGGAAATTCTTTGATTATCTGGTCTCTGTCGGTGTGCTTGTCAGCAATCCTTCAAAACTGGTAAAGGGAGGAGCACCGAATCAACACCATTCACGAAAGAGTATCACTGTGCAGGAAGTGCAAGCGCTCATCCAGGCGATCGAGCGGAAAGATGAGATCGGGTTCCGGGATTTTGCCGTGGTGAAGATGATGATCACCTGCGGACTCTCAGAGATCGAACTTATCCGAGCGGACATCGGTGATCTGAAGAATAAGAAAGGTGTCATGTCCATTGCACTGCAGATGAAAGGAATGAAGGGAAAAGATAAGACGATCACGCTTCCGAACGATACGAAGGATGCGATCAAGAGCTATCTCGCGTTCAGAACGAATGCGAAGGATGGCGAACCGCTCTTCATGAGTGCCGGTAACCGCACACGCGGACAGCGAATGACATCCCGCGGAATCCGCGAGAGGATAAATTTCTATCTTGAGAAAGCGGGAGTGAAGAACGGAGAAGTGAGAAAGATCACGGCGTTATCACTCCGTCTGACGGCTATACGGATGATGGCACAGCAGGGAGCAAGCGTGGATGAGATCAGACAGAAGTTCCATATTGTGAAAGAGCATACGGTTAAGCGATATCTAGAAAACAATTAGCCACAGAGGACAAAGAGAAGATGGAAAAGAAAATACTATTCGTAATAGCCATACTGCAGATCGTGGGATGCGGGTCATCCGCTTCGAAATTGAATCTGCCGGAATCTTCATCAGCAGTTTGGGAAGTATATGAGGGAAGTCTGCCGTGTGCGGATTGTTCAGAGATCAAGACACGACTGGAGATCTTCATCGATAACGGTCATGCTGAACCGCCGTTCATTATCAAACAGGCGTATCTCGGGAAAAAGGATGGAGACCAGGCGGTTATCGATCATGGTGTATACGGAACAGTGAAAGGTTCATATCGCGGAAGTGATTTAACTGTCTATGAACTGAATCCTGATAAGCCGACCAAGAAAATGTTCTTTCTGCGTGTTCACGCCGATACGCTACGAATGGTGGACCAGAATCTGAATGAGATAAAGACTGAACTGA
>JBMOHT010000237.1:0-5211 GCA_049317705.1 Bacteroidota bacterium
GGAAAGAAAAACATCATTAAAAGAATGACAGTAAGAATTTTCATAATGGTCTAATAATGAGAATGTTGATATGATATTGAAACTACATAATCCAAAGAGCATGCCTGAAATTATCTTCGTTTTTCTGAATTTTCGATAATACAAACGTTGACATTGTTCAGTATTGGACAATTGCACAGTCATTCTATTCGTGCCGTATCAGAATGAAAAATACAGCGTATATCACGTCCAATAATCGGACAATATACTCTTATTTAAGAGACTGATAAAGTCCGTTGGAATTAGAATTCTCTAAGATATAGAATGGGCGGGATTACGCGAGCAGAAATAAGAGGAGAGAATCTACGGTTGAATAAAACATATGGAACGGCTGGCAAATGTTAACCGATTCATTATAGCTAGAGTGTTTATCCAAGGTCACACAGATATTCAGTAAGATCGATGGAACTGTCAAGATCGAGTTTTTTCCGCAGACGTGTTCTCGCTTTGCGTACACCTTCGTAAGAGATGAAGGTGATCTCCGAGATCTCTTTATTGGACATCTTCAGATGATAGAGGATGGCCAATTTTACGTCATTCACCGTGAGATCGGGATGGCGTTTCATTAGTTCCATTTTAAAGATGTGATTGTTCCCGATGAATTTCTCTTCGATGGTGGACCATTGCAGTTTGAAGAGCTCTTTTTTGAACAGTGTTACCTGATGATCGATCTCACTTCTGGTCAGTTTGCCGTATGATCCGTCGATCATTTTCTCGAGCGTCTTAATGAACGTATCCGCCAGCCTGTTGTTCGACACAAGCTGCACGGTCATCTCGGAAAGCTCATTCTTCTTCCGTTCGATCTCTGTTTGAAGATGTCTCTGCTGCTGAGCATGCAGCTCCTGTTCAAGCATCAATCTCTGGTTCTGTTCCGCACGCAGTTCCAGTATCGCTGCGATGCGCGAACGCAATTCCAGCGTATCGACCGGTTTCCGGATATAGTCGGAGGCTCCGGCATCGAATGCCTCCTGAAGATGGACCGACTCCTTCATCATTCCCGTCATGATGATCACGGGGATCTTTGCACAGCGTTCATCGAGTTTGAACCGTTGCACCATCTCGATCCCGCTCTTCCCCGGCATTTGCCAGTCCATCACGATCAAGTCAGGTATGCTCTTCACCACCGCATCATATGCCTTCTCGGTATCCGTTTCACTGCTGCAGCGGTACGGCGCATGAAGCAGCTTCCGACGGACGATGTCGATGTTCTCCTGTTCATCATCCACGATCATGATATGATAGATTCTGTCATCCATATTTATTGTTGTTGCGCTTTCGGCAGCCGGAAACCGAATGTACATCCCTTCCCTGCTGTACTCACCACGCTCAGTGAACTTCGATGCAGTTCGAGGAATTCTTTTACAATATAGAGCCCTATCCCCGAACCGCGCTCCTGAGATGTCCCTTGCACGCTTTTCAATAGTTCTTTTTTCATCACATCCTCTCCGTCTGGAAGTCCTTTTCCCGAATCCTTCACCGCGATCTCGATATGATCAGTTCTTTCATTCACCTCGACAGTGATAACGGAACGCTCAAAGGAGTATTTCACAGCATTCGAGATAAGATTCCGAAGGATGGTCTGCAGCATCCGGCGGTCGGCATGAACGGCGAGATGGCCGCTGCCGTGGATATCCATTGATAAGCCCTTCTCTTCCATCGGCAGAAGGAACAGATCGATACACTCCTGTATGATCTGATCAAGCTCGATCCGTTCCGGATTGACCTTTGCCATATTCAATTCCGTGATGGACCACTCCAGAAGGTTCTCCAACAGGAAGAACGCCCGTTTCGAAGCCAGGGAGAGTTTCTTCACATCCGATTCAAGGTCCCCGATCCTTCCATTCCCGATATCCTCCGAGATGAACTCTGTGAAACTTATCATCGAATTGAAGACATTCTTCAGGTCGTGTGAGATGATAGAGAAAAGTTTATTCTTCACTGAAACGGTCTGGTCCAGTTTCAGCTGCGTAGCAGTGCGGACGAAGACCTCCTGCCGGAGGTTCTTCACCATGGTATTCAGCTGATCCGTTCTGCTCTTCACGATCTGATTCAATTCGCGGTTGATCTTTTTTTCCGCCTGTTCTCCGAGAATTGCTGAGTCTTTGAGTTTCTTCTGGTCCAATCCCAGCTGAACGAGCAGGAAGAGATTCAGTATGAAATATCCAAAGGGCATAAGATTCACGAATGGTTTTTGATGATATGCCATAAAGAAGATCGCATCATGGTACATGCATGCATAATCGATCAGGAATATGAGTAAGAAGACCATCGACAGGAGGGACCGCTGTTTCACGACATTCCAACCGAGCATCAACAGTAAGATGATGAGTGCCGGCTGCATCAGATGTTCGACGACCTGATGGTAGGTTCGATTGATCGTGATATACGTCGGATTGGATATCGTCAGGATCGTTGCAGCACAAAAGATCCCGAAGAGGATGCCATACACCGATTTTTTTCGTTGTACGAATCCGGTATATTCGATCACGAATAACAGATCAAAAAGGATCTTCAGGATATAACCGGTCCTCGAGATCCTTTCCAGGAACAAGACATCGGAATAATCTGATGAGAATGCATTGTTGAATTGTGATGCCGCTGTTGTGACGTTGATGAACGCAAATAAGAGGTAGGTATACTGATTGCCTGTCTGACCTGAGAAATGATTCACCAGATAATACGCGAACAGCATCAATCCCGTACACAGAAGAGCAAAACTGAACATCGGACCGAATGTATTCCGAAGATACTCTTCGCGCGAAACGATCTCGTTGCCTCCGAGATACACCGTCCCGAATGGTTTATAATTTTCTCCATACAATGGATACAGTTGAATGGTGAGGATATTACTCCTGCCGGAATCGAACTGCTGCGGTGTGATCAGGACCGATTTACAAAAATGTGTCCGATTGGTATATCCCCCTACGGCGTTCCCTTTCACGGCGATGAGTTTCCCGTTCCAATAGATATTCGCAGCATATTCGAACGGCGGAAGCGACACCGCAAGCGGTATACCCGGCGGCCAGGAATCGGTGTTCACCTCAGCCACCATCGTCACCATCCGGTCTTTCGAGGGCCGCGAATTCGGAAGCGTATCATTACCGTAGTATTCAAATGATACCTGATCGGCCCCCGGCATCAGATATTTTCCCGGCGTATACTCCGTCTCGGCTGCCCGGAACACGAGCGGTGCTTTTTCTCCGGGATCATACACCCGTATCTGCGCAATACCGAATACAGGAACAATCAGGAGCACCGCAAGATATCGTACGATCGAAGACAACATGATTTGTTTTCTAGAGGATATGGAACCTGACCCCCTGCGGATCCGGTTTGAAGATGACAAATGCTGTGGAGCTAACTAAATACCGACGGACTTATTTCACCACCCGCTGACAGCGTCAATACGCTACAGAGACTGAGAACGTACCCAAATATGCCCCATCTTTCTGGGTCGGTTTCAGATGGAGCATTCCGCCGACATTGATGGTCTTGTTGCCGTTGTGGTCAAGCACCGGCTGATGATCCTGATCGGTCTCAAACTCATCCAATTCCAAATAGTCATTCTTTCCCGGAATGTTCACAATATCGTTTGAGATAAAGAATGAAAAAGCAAGATTAGGCTCACCGCTGACAGTAAATTGAGCTCGGCTCCATTTATGCGAGATCTCATGCGCATCATCATACTCCTCCTTGGAATTATCGGAATGCACTTTGATCCTGGCATTGTTCTTTCCCCGGATGATCACACCGAAATCAAGGTCAGTGATGCGCTGAATGCTCAGCCCTTTGATGATCGTTGCCGATGCTGAAGTCTGTCCTTTCGACAGGGTTTGACCGTATACCGAGGTCATCAGCAGCACTGAACAGAATAATAGGTTTATGGATAGAATGCTGTAACGATGCACAAAAATGGCTCTTCCTGTATTGGTGGTCATTGGTTGGGACGACGATCCGCTGATCTCCGTAATTATTTTTGTATTAATTACGGATGATGCCGTATTTGCTCATGATCGAATTGAAGTGTTCCTCATCTGCATGCTGCGAGCGAAGCAGTTTCTTCAGCTCTTGCATCAATTGATTCGATTCTTTCAGCATCACATTAGATTCTTCAATACTGGTATTCAGTTCCGGCAGATGCTTCATCAATCCGTCAAGCTGTTTGATCTTTTCCAGCATCAGCTCCTCTTTGACACGTGTCGCCGCGGCCCGATCTGCATGTCGCATACCCACGAGGATGCGTGCGATCAGTTCCTCTGTCGAGAATGGTTTGATGATATAGTCATTTGCGCCTGACGACAAAGCCGCTACGATATCCTCGGACATGATTCTGCCGGAGATCATGATGACATACGTTTCTTCATTCTTGATCACCTGCCGTAGTGTTCTGCAGATCTCAATACCTGAAAGCACGGGCATCTCCCAGTCCAGCAGCAGAACATCCGGATGGAAAGTACTGATCATGCTGAGACACTGCTTCGGATCGGTTGTCGACTGGACCTCATACTGTTGTTCACGAAGGATATACGGCAATTGTTCGCAATATGTCTGATCATCATCGATCAGCAGTATTCTTTTATTCATGGCTCTCCCCTGAGTATGACTTTTGTAACGATGATATGGTGAATGGTCTTCATCCGCTCAATGCAGCATCAAACTTTTGAATGCGGCGCTGTCCGATATGATATGCGAGAATTGTGATTTCGTAAAATATCCGTCGACGATCCCTGAATCCATCCGATCAGGGAATTGCGGCTGCACCCGTTCTGCAAGATAATACAGCGTGAACTCTGCATACTGCGAACGGATGAACCTGGCCGTGACCAGTCCGTTCATCTTTTCCAAATTCACTCCCAGAAAAATGATGGTCGGTACAAAATTCTTCAATATTCCCATACATTCCGTTCCGGAATGTGCCGTTCTGATCTCGGAAACATTCACGGTGGAAGACAACGCCGCTTTGCATTGCTGCACAAATACTCTGTCACTATCCGCGATCAGGATCTTGTATGGCTCTGCGATTCGCTTCATATCGTACCGATTATAATTCGTTACAACCTCAGAGAGGAAAAAAAGTGGAATCTGCGTGCGGTTAAGAGGGAGGAGCACCGCACGGACAGATTCCTGGACGCACTCTGCAGGGGAACAAAATGCGTCCGTTTAATTTTATGT
>JBMOHT010000238.1:0-5207 GCA_049317705.1 Bacteroidota bacterium
ACTGGAATGTTCTGATGGAAAAGAAGCAGTGTCAGAATTTCCAAAGTTCCATCCGGATTATATACTGATGGATGTTGAGATGAAGGAGATGGATGGATTTACAGCAGCGGAGAATATTTACAAACAGGATCCGAATGCCAGGGTCATATTCGTTACCAGTCACAATACATCTGCATTCAGGATAAAAGCAAAACTGCTGAACGCAAAAGGATTTATCACAAAAGAAAATCTATCTGAATTAAATCAAATACTTCACCATTAACCCCCTTATAATGGAGTTCCTATGAAACATTCTTTACGCATTGCACTGATGTTTGTGCTTCCAGCACTTCTGTTCGCGCAGACCGATGTGACGATCGGATACGCTGCAAGCAGCGGAGGTTCCTGGTCCGGCGGTAACCCGGATGTCTGGACCGCCACAACGTGGACTTCGAAACTGAATGTCGGCGAGATCGAATCGCGGCTGAATGCCGGAACATCCGTCACCATTGCAACGACGGACGGAAATATCTATGATTCCGCCGGGGTTACCATCCGTAAAACGTCGGGTGGTGATGCGACGCTGAAGTTGTATGCATACGGCACGAGCATCAACAGGAGCATTATCATCTTCAACGGTTCCGATACCATTGTGTCCACCAGCGGAAAACTGCACCTGATCTTCAATGCGGATGCCGACGGTAACGGGGACGGATACATTAACGCAAGTATCTCTAACAACGGCAACATCACTTCGAATTGCTATTTCAACAGCAACAACGGGGATATCATCTACGGCGGCGGATCCGATCCCGGATTGACACCCGCCTACGGCGGCACATATGGACTGTCCGGTGTCAGACTCAATGGTGTAAAGAATATCGCCGGGACCGGTCTGATCAGCGTTCGCGGCATTGGTGCAGGTACGTGGTCAGGTATTCAGGCGGCATATGCTACAACGTTTGAGACAACGACGGGAAATATTACAATGAACGGTACCGGAGGACAAAATTCATTTTCAGCAGGGAATGGGATAACATTTGCTTCCGATGATTCGAAGATCCAAACAGATGATGGAACGATCAGTCTTACTGGTCAGGGAGGTTCAGGTCCAACGTATGGTGCCGGAGGAATCTCTGTGAGCGGCGGATCGAGTATCATTTCGCTGAATGGAAATATCACGCTGAACGGGACCGGCGGGGATGCACCCAATGGATATAATAACGGCATTCAGATCTCAGGGTCTTATACGAATGATCCGTTGATCCAAACCGCCAATGGTACGATCACATTGAACGGCACCGCTGGGAATAACGGAACATCCTCCGATAATTTCGGACTTGAGATGAAGGACGGCGCACGTGTTGATGCGACAGGATCCGGGGCGATCGTGATCAATGCATACGGCCGTGCGACGAACTATAATGGTAAGGGTTTAAATCTTAACAATGGTCAATCTACCCCGGGATATATCCGGACAAATTCGGGGAACATCACGATCACTGCGGTCGGCGGGCCGACAACCTCCGCGGGGAGTTCCGGTCTTTACATGAGCAGTTATGGTGCAGGGGCCAATACGTTCATTGCATCCACGAGTGGCACGATCAATATCCATGCGACCTCGAACAAAGGAGGAGATGCCATTTATATGAATGGAGACAATGCTTCCATTGAAGGAGGAGGTGATATCACGATCATTGCGGACACACTCGGCAAGGGTACCGGCGGCAACGGGATTGGTATGTTCTTTGGATCGGATATTAAAACGATGGGACCGGGAAATCTGACCATCACTGCCATCGGTGCTGCTGTTGGAACATCGAACTACGGCATCACAATGAACAATGGTTCGACATCGCTCATGTCTGAGCGGGGGAACCTGTCGATCAATGCTTTTGGCGCAGGAAATTCCGGCGGTTCCAATCACGGCATCAATATGGGAAGCGGCGCATTGATCTATTCATCCGGAAACGGGGACGTGCGGATCAAATCGACCGCCGGATATTCCGGAGTCGGATTGTACTGTAACAGCAGCACCACCATTCAGGCGGATTCCGGTACGCTGGAAATAACGGCAGTCGGTAACGGCAGCACCAATGCACAGGGATTGTACCGCGCCGGCGGCGGAGGCGGTGGAATCATCGGGAACTATGGTGACTCTCTCATCATCTCAGCAACCGGTACCGGAACACAGAACGGTTTTGACGGTTACGGCGGCAGTCTTATCGGCGGTGCGAACTTCGCAGGGGAACTGGTCATTAAAGTGACGGCAGCCAATTCCGATCATCTGAATCTTTCACCATACTCAATTCAAGGAACAGGACATCTGACACTTGCACCGCTCAACACCTCCACAACGATTGGAATAGCAGGTGGCGCCGGTGCATTCGATCTTTCCACTTCTGATCTCGGTGCCATCCAGAACGGATTTCACAAGATCACTATTGGACGAAGCGACGGAACGGGAACGATGACGGTAAATGGGTATACATTTTCAGATTCAACACAATTATTATCAGGAAGTGGTACTGTCAACATCAATGGAAATTTGTCAACCGGAAGCAACAGTTTAGATATTGCCACCAATGGTACAGTGATGCAGAACAGCGGTGTGTCGGTCAATGCTGGATGGATGTCGATTGTTGGCGCAGGAAGTTCGTACACGATGCACGTAACTGTTTCCAGTCTGATCACCGGAGTTTCAACATTAACGTTGAACGGCAGTACGTTGGTCAACGACTCATTATACCTTGGAAGTGCAAATATTATCACCGGTGCAAATACATTAACGCTGGGGAGCAGCACTTCCAACACAGGTGTTTTGGTGAATGCCGGGGGTTCGATCGCCGGGAACTTCAAACGATGGTTCGATGCGGCGACAGTGAGTGATGCACTATTCCCGTTTGCCTCTGGTTCGAACGCAAGAATAGCCTCCCTCAGTTTTTCGTCCGCCCCGTCGAGCGGCGGAACAATTACAGGATCTTTCAGCAACAGCGATCCGGGGTCGAACGGTTTTCCAGTGACCGACGGCAGCGCAACGTTGGCATATCCAAACTCACTTGGTTATTGGAGTTTGTCGGCAGGAGACGGACTGAGCGGCGGAACGTATGATGTGAAGTTCGACGTGTCCGGAACGACATTCAACAATCTTTCTAAACTCCATGTCGTCAAACGGACGAACAGCAGTTCTGCATGGGCTGCTGAAGGATCACATACTCTCGCGACGGCAGAGTCCGGTCCCGTTACCCGCGCGTACCGGTCAGGTCTGACATCGTTCTCCGAGTTTGCTATTGGTATGGAGGCGGGATCGGCAATAACTCTCTCCGTCGGCAGCGGAAATGATCAAGCGGGCACGACGAATTCGGCTCTTGCAGTTCCCTTCGCTGCTCACGTTACCGATGCCGATGCAGATCCGGTTCCCGGCGAAAATGTATCCTTTGCGATCACCGGAACACCCTACGGGGCAACGGGACAATCACTGAGCGCTGTCAACGCGTCAACGAACGGGAGCGGAAACGCGCTCAGTACGTTGACGACAGGAAACAAACCGGGTAATTATCAGGTTACCGCTTCGTCCGGAAGTTTGACCGGAAGTCCGGTCACATTCAATGCTCATGTGTTCGATCAAACGGCGGGAAGTGCATTGACCTTCGACGGAGTTGATGATGTAGTTGATGCCGGAAGTTCGGTGAACATTCATCAAGGGACGTGGGAAGCATGGGTGAATTTATCCACCACTGCTCACAATGCCAGGATCATCTTTAAGGGGAACTTTTCAATTTCACCAAGTAACGGCAGGATCGAAATGTTCTTTCTCAATGACGGGAAATTCTATACATCGGTCAGTGTCGGCGGTAATGTGTATGCTGTAAATTCAGGTTCCCTTGCGATCTCAGCAGGCGAATGGTATCACGTTGCAGGAACATATGACGGCGATACCTTACGGTTGTACGTGAATGGGAACGAAATGGGGATGGCGACAGGGATCGGAGGAGATATCGATGATAATCCGAATCCGCTTGGGATCGGTGCCAATGCTTTCGGTTCTCCTGACGCGGTGTTCGAAGGCCAGATCGATGAAGTGAGGATCTGGAACGTTGAGAGGTCAGTCTCTCAAATTCGGGATAATCTCCATAATTCTTTCGCGTCGCTTCCATCGGGTCTGGTTGCCTACTGGCAATTCTCGGACGGAACAGGATCAGCCTATGCGCGTGATGTAATAAACGGAGTGAATGCGCAATTGACCAACATGAATGTGAACGCAGCTTGGGTTCCTTCTGGAATTCCATTCGGTCCGGGCACGACGTCAACTGCATCAGCATTCACAAGCGGAACAGCTTCGGCAGGAACTGTCTCCTTCACCACATCGGATGCATTCGACAACGCGGTGGATCTTTCCGTCCGTAAATATTCTGTTGCACCGAACACAGTTCCCTCGGGAGGTATTTTGAGCAATTCCTATTGGTCGATCGATCCGTACGGTACGCCGGGAACGTTCAGCGGAAACCTGACATTCACCGTCCCTTCATCCTTCACGAATTACAACGGAAACTTCTTGTCACAATATAAATTATACCGCAGAACATTCGGCGGCGATGGAAACTGGATGCAGGTATCGTCGTCCGCAAATTCTGCAACGACAACATCGGTGACTTTTAACGGAATCAATTAGCTTGGACAGTTTGCGCTTGCTGCATCAACGGTCGTAACGGATTCTACGCCGCATTTTGGTCTGAAATTCGACGGGAATGATGATCAAGTCGTCACATTCATGCCGACACCGACTGCGTATACAATAGAAATGTGGGTGAAGCCGAATTCCACGACTGATCAGGGATTATTTGTCCGGACGGATAACGGCGGCGAGATGAGTGCATTCTCAAGTGAGATCAATATCCACAACGGGAAATTCGAACATTATCTGTTTGACGGAAATTCGTGGGCCGTTGCGGATGCGATGCCCGTTGTTGCGGGAACATGGTACCATGTTGTAGCTACGGCTACAAACAATGGTCAGATGCGTTTATTCGTGAATGGTGCTGAAGCTGGAACGGCCGTTTCGATCGGAACTCTCTGGACCGACGGCGACCGCTATAAGATCGGTGTGAGTCACTTAGGGTTCTTCAACGGCACGTTGGATGAGGTCCGCATCTGGAACAGCGCACTTGATTCAACCGCTATCCGACAAAATATGCACCGTATCTTCAATTCATATACTTCTGGATTGA
>JBMOHT010000239.1:0-5112 GCA_049317705.1 Bacteroidota bacterium
CACAATGACAATATTCTTTCCAAAATAATGAAGAGTTTGAAGGAAGTTCTTTTGCATATGTGCTTCGCAGCGATACTATTTATGGATAATGTTGAAGGGATTATTTAATGTTCCTTGTTCGAGTTTTTTATCGACTCATATTCTCCGACGTCATGCATACTCACATCGTCACCGAAGCATTTAGCGACCATTATACCCTTGCGATCTATCCAGCCCAATTCCACTCTGATTTTCAGACAGTGCATACAATGGAGTTTCTTGTATTTATTTTTTTCCCAGCCGATGAGATCATATCTTTTCGACCTTCTTCTCAAGACGCACAATATATTCTTTAAGGATCATTATATCATTGATCAATTCGGACCGTTCATCCTTAATGATATGCTCGATCGCTTGGATCTGTTCTTTATTATCGTGATGCTGGATCTCGCTCATGGTATTGACTACAATGGCGATAAAAATGTTCAGTGTAGTATAGGAAGCGATCAGAATGAACGAAATGAAATAGATCGTTGCAAACGGATGGGTTTCCTGTATGCTCCTCGATATCTCTGCCCAACCTTCCAACGTCATGATCTGAAACAATGTGAACATGCTCGCACTGATTGTTCCAAACCATACCGGATAATCTGCACCGAACGACTTCGTCCCAACAACAGCGAAAACGTAGAATACCAGTGAAAGTAAGACAAAGATCCAGCTAAGACTGGGAAGCGAATGGAACAATGCTTCAACAATGAAACGTAGTTTGGGAACATTTTTGATCAAACGCAGCGCACGGAAGATCCGAAAAGAACGCAATATGGACAATGCGCCGTATGTTGGAAGCAGAGCGATCAGTACAATGATAAAATCGAATACATTCCAAGCGTTCAAAAAGTATGAAATGCGGTAGGCATATATTTTAAGGAGCATCTCGATCACAAATACGGCAAGGATCATCGTATCGAGAAGCTGAAGAACATTGCCATACGAAAAGAATATTTCAGGCGACGTTTCAAGACCAATGATAATGGAATTCAGAATGATCAGCCCGATAATGATCCTCTGAACAACCGTATTCTCGACGAGATTTTTTATGCGGTGAGTTATATCGTTCCCCTGACAATGTTGAATTGATGCAATTTGTGCATTGTATGATCGGAAAATCTATATGATAATGATTATTGATCAGCGGCTCTGGCAAATAAAGCAACATTGACGAATATGTCTTGTCATGTATTTCGGCCATCACGTTCACTGGTCCCCGCCGGCATCACATCTTCTTTTGTTCCATTCGAAGCTTCAATGCTAAAAATCGAAAATATCATCGAGGAAGTTCTTCCGCTTTTTGTGTTTGTAATACCCCTGTCCGTATTGCTGTTGATAAACAGGAGGCGGAAAAGGCAGCGGCGGCGGTTGCTGTATCGGCTGCTGGACCGGCGCGTCATCGGCATGCGATCTTTCGATGATCTTATCCAGTTCCCCGCGATCCAGCCACACTCCGCGGCATTTTGGACAGTAATCGATCTCAACACCTTGACGTTCACTCATGGTAAGGTCAACAGAACAAACCGGACATTTCATTATAGGCTCCTTCGTTATGATAATTATCGAATCGGTGAACCATAGACCATTGCTTCAAGCCGCGCTATCCGCTCCTCCATCGGAGGATGGGTGCTGAACATTCTCATGAATGAACCACCGGAAAGCGGATTGACAATGAACATATGAGCGGTCGCGGGTGTTGCGTGCATCGGGATCGATTCTGATCCTGCATGCAGTCTTCGAAGAGCACTTGCCAATGACAGCGGATTCCCGGACATCTGCGCACCGGTCTCATCTGCAAGGAATTCCCGCGAGCGGGAGATGGCCATCTGCACCAGCATCGCTGCGATCGGTGCAAGGATCATCATCAAAATCCCGGTAACAGGATTCGAACCTTCCTCGTCATCTGAACTCCGTCCGCCGAAGATCATCGCCCACTGCGCCATATTGGCAAGATAACTGATCGCACCGGCGAATGTCGCCGCTATAGTTCCGATCAAAATATCGCGGTTCTTAATATGGGCCAGTTCATGCGCTATCACTCCCCGCAGTTCATCACGGGTCAATAATCGTGTTATTCCTTCAGTAACAGCGACCGCCGCATGCTGCGGGTCCCGGCCGGTCGCGAACGCATTCGGCTGCTCCCCTTCGATCATATACAGCTTCGGCATAGGAAGTCCTGCGCGCTGTGTCAATTCCTCCGTCATCCGGAACAAATCAGGCGCGTCAGTCGGACCAAGTTCGCGCGCTCCATACATTTTGAGAACGATCTTGTCGCTCCACCAATAGGAGACAAAATTCATCACTCCGGCGAACAGCAATGCCATCGTCATACCGCTTTGACCTCCGAGTGCACCGCCGATCGTAACAAACAGGACGGTGAGAACACCCATTAAGAGGAATGTTTTCATCGTATTCATAGGGATAACTCCATGGTTAGTGATTACTGTAAGTTGTTGTCTTCATTGGCTATAACGTCAATGGCCGGTCAAAAAGTTCCAAACGTCGAGAAATAAAACGTGCTACGAATGGCTAAAACTAAACGTGCCACGCACTTTCAAAGTGCGTGGCACGTCTATTTATTATACTATGTTCTTTCTGTGTCTTTGTGACTCTGTGGTAAAAAGCACTATTGCAGATACTGAAACCAGACCCAATACCCAAGCGGAAGTGCTGTTCCCGCCAGCACGAACCATTTGCCACGCCCGCCGAGCCCGGACTTCCCTTTCAGAATGAACAATCCCGAGATCCCCATAAAGATAAGACTGACGGCGAAAACATCCGCGATATATGTCCACAACCCTTTGGGAGCGTTCAGATGGAGCTGATTCATTTCGAAAAGCACCGGCCTTCTGTTCACCGATTCGATCATCACATTCCCGGTCGGCAGATCGACGGAATACGTCTTTCCGGGAAAGAATAACTGAACTGTTTCGGGGTCGGGGCGAAAGACATTGTCCGGTTCTTCCGTGATATTCAGTGCAGCAAGACTTTGTGCAACGATCGTATCCTTCACTTCAGAGAGGATCGGTGGAATGGAACGGAATTCTTTCTCGCGCACGAAGTTAGGATTCCAATCCGCGATATGATTAACGGCGAGACCGGAGACTCCGTACACGATCACCAGTGCAACGACGAAATATCCGATATCCCTGTGAAGGACAACGTTCCAGCGTCTCCACGGTATCTTACTCATTTCACATCGACCTGTGCGCCCTCGCCTTTGATCTGCAGAACGGTCTTCACTCCGGTGACGGTAGATTTGTCAAATGTTGTTCCTTCTTCTTTTGCCATTTCCTCACCGCTCTTGATCTGTTCTTCAACCGAGATCTTCTTCACGGAGACAACACCTTCTGCAACAGCTGACTTCCCTTTAAGATCGAGAGGGAATACGATAACGCCGTCCTGCACTTTGAAGCGGATGGATTCGAATTCTTTATCGCTGCCGATCTTGATCCAGCAGCCGCGTTCTTTGCAGACATCCACGATCGGACCGGAGACCAGAACCCGTTTCCCATTGAACTTATCGGGATTCGCAACGATCTCGGAGACCTTTGTTGTCTGCTTCAATGTGAGTTCTGTCCCGTATTTTTTCTTTGCTCCGCCAAGCAGAGAACCGGCAACGAGCAATGCAAGGATTGAAACGATGAAGATCTTTTTCATAAGGCACCTTTTTGTCTGTAAGACTGAATAAAAAAATGCCCCTGATGTTTTCAGAGGCATTCATTTGAAAAGAACATCAAATATTATTTTCCCTTTTTATACATCATCATGATGTACGCAGCGATCGAATCAGCTTCAGCAGGTTTCAATCCCTGATTCGGCATCGGCGGGAACGCCGGATTCATCTTCTGCGGATTCATCACGAAGGAAAGGAGTTTCGTACGATCATTCTCATATTTCGGCAGAACATCTTTGTACGCCGGACCGACCTTCTTTGCTCCGAATTCATGGCAGGCGGTACATTTTGCATTAAAGATATCTTCACCGGTCAGCGCGGCACCGCTGATCCCCATCATTTTCATCAGTTCTTCATGGTAGAGTGTGTAGTTGTGAGCCAAAAGTGCGGATTGTGTCTTGGTCGAGTTGGAGAAGGATGCATTCGTATGGATGACAATGAAGATCAATGCCAGCATCATCATGAAGAATGCATTCCCGGCATGTCCAGGAGTCATTCCTTTGATCATTCCATAGACGAAATGACTCGCCAGGAAGATGAAGAAGATCACGAGGAACGCCGACAGGAACACAAGTCCGCTCAGCGCCGAGACCGGCAGTGCCACGAGTGAAAGCACAACGAAGATAGGCTGCACTAAAAGAGTTATCAACGCCGTCGGCAGAGCGCTTGTCTTCACATATTCTGCATACTCACTGTTGATATCCTTTTTGCCCCCCTGCCATCCGAAGGTAAAGAATAATGTTCCGACCGATGCTACTGTCAGCGAAAGGAACACGAACTGGATCAATTTCACATGGACATCCATCGTAAAGATCATCTGCATGATGTTCGTTACCACAGACCAATCCTGAGGATTGGCCGCGAGGGATGTTGCGGAGAAAAGACTGATCACGGAAAGGGACAGGAAGATCAACGCATACTTTCCGGACGTCCTGCGTGTCTCGCTCATTTCAGACTTCAATGTTTCCACATCGGAATTACCGGAACTGACCGATTCCATCATTCCTCCCAGTTTCATCGCTGAGTGGTATGATGATGCGAATGCCGCCGCCGCTGCGAACAGGATCAATCCCCAGCTCATCATTGATACGCTGATCGCTGGAGTCTGCTGAAGAAGCTGTGCATACGCGAATGTGAGAGCCATGAACGGAACAACTCCGAAGAGAAGAAGGATGCTCTTGTTCGGAATGATGTATTCGATCATGTCCCGTGAGTATTGCACGGCATGCACGTTCCCTGTTATGCGGCCTCTGCGGTTATGATACAGCGAAAGGACCAGTGCACCGAACAGGTAACTGATGAACGGAAGGAGCAGTGTGTAGATCACGTTCATGACCAGGTGAAGAACGCCGAGCTGCGATTCCGATTGCGGTAATGCGATCTGTTTCAGAAAATCCATTGTCGTT
>JBMOHT010000240.1:0-5090 GCA_049317705.1 Bacteroidota bacterium
GTTCATCGTTATCGCCGATCAGCTCAGCAAATTCATGATCAAAGGACTCGAGGTCCCGTCACTCGGGATCTCGTTCAAAGGGATGCAGCTCGGCACCTCAATTCCTGTGATCGGTGATTTTCTCCGTGTCACCTTCATTGAGAATCCCGGGATGGCCTTCGGCATCGAAGTAGTCGACGGAAAATTGTTCCTGACGCTGTTCTCTATAGCAGCAAGCATCGGTATTATGGCATATCTGTATGTGATGCGCACTGAGAAACTTCTGTTCCGGATCTCGCTGGCACTCATCCTCGGCGGTGCGATCGGGAATCTGATCGACCGGACATTCTACGGAGTGATCTACGGTGAGTCGGCATTGTTCCACGGTAAAGTGGTCGATTTCATTGATGTGGATTTCTTCAATATCGATCTCTTCGGTTTTGCCCTCCAGCGGTTCTGGGTCTTCAATATCGCTGATGCGTCGGTCTCAATCGGTGTATTGATGATGCTTCTGTTCCACCGGTCATTCGTCGATCAGGAGGAAGAATTAGCGGCGGTCGATCCCTCGTCCGTTGCGGCTCCCGAATCGCCGACAGAATCGAATACGGCGCAGTGATAGTGTGAAAAGATCGTAGTTCTTCCGATGCTCGCCGAATGCGGGCATCTTTTTTTTATCAGCATCTTCAATGAACCAGTGAATCATGAAAAATCATTTTGAGATACAGATACCGCCGGGACAGACCAAGGAACGATTGGATGTGTATCTCACGAACCATACGGAGAATGCGACACGCAATAAGGTGCAGGAAGCGATCCGGAATGGCGAAGTATTGGTGAATGGTTCCGCCGTGAAACCGAGTTACGTTGTGCAGCCGAATGACCGCATCTCGATCGATCTTGCCCGGCCGGATCCTCCCGAAGTGAAAGCTGAAGCGATCCCGCTGGAGATCGTTTACGAGGATGATTTTCTGCTCGTGGTGAACAAGCCTGCGGGTATGGTCACACATCCTGCCTATAAGAATTATTCCGGTACGCTCGTAAATGCATTGATGCATCATTCCGAGAAACTGTCCCAGCTGCATGCGGATGATGATGAGGAATTCGATATTGTCCGTCCGGGGATCGTCCATCGGCTCGATAAAGATACCAGCGGACTCCTTGTCGTCGCCAAGGATGAGACGACGCATCAGAAATTAGCAAAGCAGTTCGCCGCGAAAACATCAGAGCGTGAGTATCATTCCATCGTCTGGGGCACATTCAAACAGCAAACAGGGACGATCGATGCACCGCTCGGCAGAAGTAAACGGGACCGGAAGAAAGTAGCTGTCGTTGAGGACGGAAAAAATGCCGTTACCGATTTTGAAATGATCGAACAGTTCGAATTTCTTGCTTTGATCAAACTCCATCTGCATACAGGACGGACGCATCAGATCCGAGTACATCTTTCCCATATCAATCATCCTGTTTTCGGTGATGAGACATACGGCGGCCGGGAGATCGTTGTTGGCGGAATTGAAGGGAAGAAGCGGGCCGAAGTGAAGAATCTGCTGGAGATGATGCCCCGTCAGGCGCTTCATGCAAAAAAACTTGGTTTTGTCCATCCTGCAACAAAAAAAATGATGAGATTTGAAAGTGAGCTTCCGGCTGATATGCTGGCACTCCTGTCCCGTCTCCGCAAACAATCAATATGATGAACGGATGAGATTACTATGAGCTCATGGTGGAATCATTGGCGTCTTGCGGCAGGATTGATCGGGTTGAGTCTCATACCGGCAATTGCGGGGACCGGCAGGGTCATTCAGATTCTGAGCCACGTTCCTATCACTGCTGAAAATGCACGGTTCATGTCTGCACCTGTTCCCGGAGTATTACATATCTTCGCGGTAACGATCTATTGCATCCTCGGTGCGCTACAGTTTGTGCCGTACTTCCGCAGCCGTCACATTCGGTGGCACCGATTTGCGGGACGCCTCTTGGTGCTTTGCGGACTTACCGCATCCCTGTCCGGTCTGTGGATGACGCAATTCTATGAGTGGCCTGAGTATGACGGATTCGGTCTATATGTTGTACGGTTGATCGTTGGAACAGCGATGACGGTGAGTCTCATACTGGGATTCAGCGCCATTCGCCGGGGTGACAAAATAAATCACCGTAAATGGATGATGAGGGGATATGCTTTGGGATTGGGAGCGGGGACACAAGTGTTTACTCATATCCCGTGGATTGTTCTTTCGCAGTATCACAATGAGACATTCCGCCTGGTCAGCATGACCGCAGGATGGTGCATCAACGTGTTGGTCATTGAATGGCTGCTGTATCGTCAGAGCCGAGTACGAGAAAAGATTATCTCTGTGTGATCTGCCGTTGGGATGATCGGTAACGATAAAAAAAGAGGGTTTTCAGCAGAAGAATAAATTTTAGGAATATGAGTTTTACTTCTTTTGCAATTCCAGTGCCATCCGTTCCAGACTCGGAACATAATCCATCACGAACACTTCTTCGGACTGTGTCAAATTGACCGTCGGGATGACTTCGATCCTTTTATAGAGGCTGTTCTGCATCTCACTGATCTTGCTGACAATACCGATCTTGATCCCGGGAGGGAAGGCATTGCTGTATTCAGAGGTGATGACGGCATCCCCTTCTTTCACATCCTGTGTTTTAGCGACATTCTTCAATAATATCGATTTCCCGTCCCAGGCGATGATACCGTCCACCCGGCTTCGCTGGACCTTTGCGCTCGCGCGGAAATCGACATTCACGATCATTTGACCGATCGCAAACGAACCGCTCACCGCAACGATCCTGCCGACCAATCCTTCTCCCGTCACAATGGGATTCCCGATATTGATCTTATCGTCGGATCCGACATTGAGTGTGAGAGCGTTCCGGAGAAGATTCAAATTCTTTGAAACAACCTTTGCGCCGATCAGTTTTACGGACGATGTCTCCTGCAATGCGATCATGGAACGAAGACGGATGTTCTCCAAACGCGCTTCGCGGAGCTGGTTCACTTCGTCGGACAGATTCACATTCACTTTACGGAGGAGTTCATTCTCCCGCTGCAGCGCCGTGATATTCGGTATCCAGGAGAATGTCTGCTGGATGACACCGAGCGATCCGACCGTAAGAGACCGGATCTGCCGGATCTGCACATTATCATTCACAACCAGAAGAATGATCGAGAGCGAAACGAGCAGGACGAATACGACGTATTCTTTGAAGAGGAACAGATATTCATAGAGACGCTGGATCATTGGCCGATCAATACCGTCTGCTGGTGAGGAGCACTTTGTGATATTTTTCGAGATTCTCCAACACGCGGCCTGTACCACGTACGACCGCTGTCAACGGATCTTCCGCAACGTGCACGGGAAGATTGGTCTCAAGACGCAGACGTTCATCGAGTCCTTTAATGAGTGCGCCTCCGCCGGTAAGCATGATGCCGCGATCAAGGATGTCCGAAGCAAGTTCAGGGGGAGTGCGTTCGAGCGTCATCTTCACGCCGTCGATGATCGAAGAGATGCTTTCGTTGAGTGCTTCGCGGATCTCAACGGAACTTGCCTCCGTTGTTTTCGGGATGCCGTTCACAAGGTCGCGTCCTTTTACCTGGATCGTTACTTCTTCTTTCATCGGCATCACGGAACCAACCTCGCATTTGATCGCTTCCGCGGTCCGTTCACCGATGAGGATGTTGTGATTCTTCTTGAAGAACTGGATGATGGCATTGTTCAGCTCGTCGCCGGCGATACGGATGGATTCTTCATTCACGATGCCGGAGAGGGCAATGACGGCGATCTCCGTTGTTCCGCCGCCGATATCGACGATCATGTTCCCGACCGGTGCTTCAACATCAAGTCCGATACCGATCGCGGCTGCCATCGGTTCAGCGATAAGATGCACCTCTTTCGCTCCCGCATGTTCAGCGGAATCGCGCACAGCACGTTTCTCCACTTCTGTTACACCGCTCGGTACGCAGACCACGATCCTGCGGCTCGGCATCCAGCTGGAATGGATCTTCTTGATGAACTCCCGAAGCATCCCTTCCGCGATCTCGAAATCCGCGATCACCCCATCGCGCATCGGACGGATGGTACGGATATCCCGGTGTGTTCTGCCGAGCATCTCTCTGGCTTCATTACCGATAGCAACGATCTTCTTGGTATTGCGGTCGAATGCTACGATCGATGGTTCATTGAGGACGATCCCTTTGCCTTTCATGTAGACAAGTGTGTTTGCCGTCCCTAAGTCGATGGCGAGATCCGCCGAAAAGTAATCTAATACACCCATAATTTTATTTTAATGTTTGAAATGACGAATTCCTGTAAAGACCATTGCAATGTTATGGTCGTTTGCTGCTTGAATAACTTCCTCATCACGGATCGACCCGCCGGGTTGGATCACTGCTGTTGCTCCGGCACTCACTGCTTCAAGCAAGCCGTCCGCGAACGGAAAGAACGCATCCGACGCGACCACGCTGCCCTGCAAAGATAAGTTACTTTCTTTAGATTTCCATACTGCAATTTTCGAAGAATCGATGCGCGACATCTGTCCTGCACCGACCGCTAGTGTCCTGTCCTTTGCACCGTAGATAATTGCGTTCGATTTCACGTGTTTTGCCACTTTCCAGGTGAACATCAGCGCTTCCAGTTCTTCGGGGGTGGGCTGCCGCTTGGTGACAACCTTCAGCTGATCGTTCGTTGTGCGGAGAGAGTCTTTTGTCTGCACGAGCAACCCGCCGGAAACGGATCGGATATCCAATCCTTCAGTGTTCTGTTTAACGATCTGAACGATACGGCGGTCCTTTTTCTTCATCAGAAAATCAAGCACTCCTTCTTCGAATGAAGGAGCAAGAATGATCTCAGTGAAGATCTCATTCATTGCGGATGCTGCTTTCATATCCAGAGGACGGTTCACGGCGATGATACCGCCGAATGGTGCTTTCGTGTCCGTTGCAAATGCCTTGCGGTATGCTTCTTCAAGTGAATCCGCCGTTCCGACACCGCAGGGATTCGTATGCTTGATGATGACCACCGCGGGTGCGTCGAACTCCGCGACAAGATTCACCGCAGCATTCGCATCGATGATATTATTGAAGGAGAGTTCTTTCC
>JBMOHT010000241.1:0-5077 GCA_049317705.1 Bacteroidota bacterium
AGAGCGATTCGTTCGCAACGAATAGGTCGTCGGTTCGATCCCGATCAGCTCCACAAGAATTTCATAAAATAAGTTTTGCCAAGCCCTGTACAACTTTAGGTTAGACAATCCTGCCAGGTCCGGAAGGAAGCAACAGCCTCTAATGGAGAGTGTGATGCAGTAAGCTTGGCATTTTTATTTTAAATATCATGTTCTACGTTTATATCCTTGTCAGTCAATCGGACGGTTCGTTATATACCGGACAAACGCACGATCTTCGGATCGAATATTACGGCATAATAAGGGGTATGTACGATCAACGAGACGTAAAATTCCATTTGATCTGGGATATTTTGAAGTTTACTCGACCAGGACAGAGGCAATGTGGCGAGAATGGGAATTGAAAACCAAAGTCAATACGACAGAGAAGAAAAAACTGGTTGATGGTTTTGAGAAGAATATGATCAAATCAATTCTATCAGAGTGACATCAGAGATAATTTGACGGATAAGACAATCCTGCCAGTCCGGCCAACGGCTCGTAGAGTCTACGACTCGTAGAGAAGGAAGCAACAGCCTCCCAACGGGTCGTAGACTAATGGAGAGTGTGATGCAGCCCAAAGGGTCGTAGATAAGCTTGGCATTTTTATTTTAAAAACATCAGAATCTCATCTCTGCGTTCAATCTCTTTCCGTTTAAAATACGATTGCCGAAGACCTCGGTTGAATTAACACCAAACTCTTCGGCAATCATTAATACATTTCAATTATAAGATCGCGTTGAACTCTTCGGCAAATTTTGCTTTGGACTGAAGTCCGATGAGCTTCTTGACAATCTTCCCGTTCTTATCAATATAGAACGTTGTCGGGTAACCGCGTAATCCACCGAACGCTTCTTCAAGATCACCATTGTCTATGATGATGGGGTATTTCATGTTCTTTTCTTTTGCGAAATCTGCAACGAGGGTCAAAGCATCATCATCTCTGTCCGCTGAGATGCCGATGATCAACGCTCCCTTTGCAGTGTATTCTTCATTCAACGCCACAAGATCCGGTATCTCATGAACGCAGGGACCGCACCATGTTGCCCAGAAATTGACGAGCACCGGCCTTCCTTTTGATACTTCTGCAAACGAAACAACTTTCCCGTCGGCTCCGGTCCACGTGAAATTGGGGACATTCCCCTCACCGGTCTTTTCCGAGCCGGCAAGAATAGAGACATTCGCTTTGTATGCCGATGCGGTTTGAGTGATGGATGTTTGCGGTTTTTGCTGTTGACAGGAGATCAATGCGAGAGATAGTGCTGCGATGAGGAGATATTTCATTCCTTCAGATCCTTTTCCGTTAATAATGCGATCATCTGTTCTTTCTTCAAACTGCTGACTGCCGAGCAGAGTGTATTCTTGTAGCGCCACATCACGAGTGTAGTATTCCCGTCCATATCACGGATATACCAATCGGTCTTTTTCAATTCGTCGCGTGCTTCATCGGGAAGTCCGATCGTTTTTCCGTCCATTGCATCATTCATCGATGCCTGATAGATGTAGATAATATCCTTCCCGTCCACTTGGTACACAACGTGGGCGAGTTTTATCCCGTTGAATTCCGACAGCACCGCTGCGCATGAACTGCATCCTTTCATCTTCGGCACATTGACATCGAATGAGACACCATTGGTGAGGAACGAACGGACACCCTCCTCAGAACTGACCAGCTGCGGTTTGATGGAGCCGCCGATCACTGCCTGATAGTTCTTCATGGATTGAGCAATGATGTTCGCGTCCTCGGGCATTCCGTTCTTTGCCGGGATGAAGAGGGAATAAATGCCGACGGCTACAACGGCGAGTGCAACGAATGCGATCGCGGGATTCAATTGAAAACCGAACAGGCGTTTGAACCAGGATGAGTTCGATGAGTTCAATGTTGCATTGATGATTGAGTAGTAGACATCGGAAGGGACGCTGCTGCGCTGAAGTTTTTCGTGAACGATCTCTTTGGTCGCCTTCATTGCGCGAAATTCAAAACCGCAGTGAGGGCATATATGTGCATGCTGCATCAGCTCATTCGTCCGTTCTTCCGAAAGACGATGGTCGACGATCTCGCAAACACATTCTCTAAATTCACTGCAATTCACTGAGCTACCTTTGTTCCGTTATTCTGTATCATCTTTTTTGATAAAACCGCGGCCTTTTGCGTAATCGTAGAGCCGGGCATACAATAATTTTCTGCCTCTGTGCAGCCGAGAACGGACGGTGCCGACCGGTATCTGAAGGAACTCTGCGATCTCTTCATATGCAAGTCCTTCAATATCACAGAGGATCACGACCGTTCTGAATTCTTCGGGGAGCATCTCGAGCGCTTTAGAGACGTCATCATCCAGCAATTGACCGAACATCTTTTGCTGAAGATCATTATCATCGCTGCTCTGGTCCCGAACGAGATTGTAATAGCCTTCGATCTCCTCATAATCAACTTTGTCCGGCTCTTTGGATTCTTTCCGGTAGAGGTTGATGTATGTGTTCTTCATGATCCTAAACATCCAGGCGCGCAAGTTCGTTCCTTGTTCGAACTTGTCCCAAAAACGATATGCCTTTAGATATGTTTCCTGAAGAAGATCGCTGGCATCTTCCTTGTTCCCGGTCATCCGAAGTCCGTAGTTGTACAGCACTTCCATATGCGGGAGGGTCTGCTGCTCGAATTCCTTATGTTTGGGATCCTGTTGTAAGACCGCGGAGATGATAGGAAACATTGAGTAATTGGATCGAAACCCTCCGCTGATATAATATTAACAGCGGCAGGCGATGTGGTAGTTCCATGGAAATGGTTAAAAGACAGCAATAACTTAGCAAAATCTGTGATGAGTTTCAACCGAGACAGAAGTCAACGAAATGTTCATCTTGCTCACAGATGAGAAGATTGCTATATTATCAGACTAATTTAATAACGATCCGTCTCAATGAAGTATCTTCTTTACTGTTCTCTTTGTCTTCTTTTCTATAGTTGTTCTCCGGTGAAAGTCGAGAAAACTCCTCTGGATCCTGTTCCGACGGCAACTCCTCTGCTGCCGAATGGACAGGGGATAACACCGGCGGGACGATCGATCCTTACCGGTGATATGCCGCTTGGCTTAGCACTTTCCCGCGATAAAAAGACCCTCGTTGTTGTGAACAGCGGATATTTTGATCAAACACTCTCCATCGTCAATGTAAAAGAACAGCGCGTAAAACAACAACTTCCGATCCGTAAATCATGGATGGGTGCGGTATGGGGTCCTTTCGGGGACTATTTTTTTGTCGGTGCGGGAAATGACGACAAGGTGTATCGGTACGGATTTCAGAATGATTCCGGATGGTTCGCCAGTTCGATTCAATTGACGAATGATGCTCAGACAACATTCATTTCTCCGACAGGACTAACGATCGATTCCGAAGGTGAAAAGATCTATGCCGTTTCGCGGATCACTCCTTCAGTATATCAATTGAATGCATTTTCCAACACCGTGATAAAGAGACTGGATTTCCGTTCGCCGCTCTATACGTGTGTACTGGACGAGCAACGTAAGCTCCTCTATATTAGCGTGTGGGGTGGTTCGACGGTAGCCGTAGTGCAATCCGAGAACCTGTCCCTACTGACCGAAGTAAAGGTCGGGAATCATCCTTCTGCAATGGTGATGGACAGTAAGAATTCCCGATTGTTCGTCACCAACTCCGGGGAGAATACTGTTTCAGTGATCGATCTTCGGACACTGACCGTCGATGAGACGATCGATGTTGCGCTGATACCGAATTCCCCCATCGGCAGTACACCGAATGCACTTGCGTTGGGGAATGGGGATTCAACGCTGTATGTTGCATTAGCGGATAATAATGCGATCGCCGTAGTAGATGTTCGCCAGTCAGGGAAAAGCCGGGTGAACGGATTCATTCCGACTGGTTGGTATCCGACTGCGGTCGTGTGTACCGATTCCGTGCTTATTGTGGCGAATGGAAAAGGAGAATCATCGGGGAAGAATTTCAACAAAGAGAATCCGTTCGATTATCTGAAAGGAACGATCTCCTTCATTCCGCTGCCAACTTCATCAGAACTTACCGGATTCACAACTGCCGTAAAGAAGAATAATCCTTACACACGTGAGCAACAGTATCCGGACTGGACATTAGATAATCCAATACCGAAAAACATTGCGTCAACTTCACCGATCAAGCATGTCTTCTATATCGTAAAAGAACTCCGTTCTTACGATGATCTGTTCGGTGATATGGATGAGGGAAACGGTGATGCGGAGAACGCAAAGTATGGAAAAAAAGTAGCGGTGAATCATCAATCGCTTGCTCAGCAATTCGTCCTGATGGATAATTTTTACGCCAACGGACAGACCAGTGCGAACGGAATGCATTGGAGCTTGGCGGCCTATTCCAATGACTATGTCGAGAAGACTGCTCCGACGCTCTATGGAAAACGGGGCGGCGAGTTCGATTACGAGAAGGACGGCATCTCCACACCGAAGAGCGGATTCCTTTGGGATGCGGCTCAGAAGAAAAATATCTCAATCCGCAATTACGGAATGTTCTTGAATGAAGATGCCGGACGCCGCGGCGAGATCATGCCGATGGCGAAAGGTCTGTTCACAACAACGTCACCCTTTTACCGCGGCTTCGATCTGAATCATTACGATACCGCCCGTGCTTCAGCATGGATGAAAGAATTTGATCTCTACGAAAAAGGAGATTCGCTTCCGGCTCTATCGATGATCCGGCTGCCGAATGATCATACGCAGGGAAAGTTCAGCAAGATCAGAACACAGAATGCATTCGTTGCGGATAATGATGCCGCGCTTGGAATGATCGTAGAACGTATCAGCAAGAGCAAATACTGGAAGGAATCGGCGATCTTCATTCTAGAGACGAGCGCGAACGGCGGCATCGATCATGTGGATGCGCACCGTTCCGCTGCGATGGTGGTCTCTCCGTATGCTAAACGAAGGATGGTCGATTCGACCCATTATTCAACGGCATCCGCGCTGCGGACGATCGAATTGATCCTTGGAATCCCGCCGATGACGCAATATGACGCCGGAGCTGTTCCCATGTACAGAGCATT
>JBMOHT010000242.1:0-5054 GCA_049317705.1 Bacteroidota bacterium
CTTCGTTCCAGATTCTTCACTTCGTTCAGAATGACTTGGAAAAAATTCGGCTTTTTACACAGCCTCGATGGCTTAGCCACTGAGCAAGTGTCGCAATCCATAATATCATCCTTCCCCCAACGGGGTCCTCGAAGAGTCCTTAGGACCTTCGGGAGGTGCGTCCCGATTAAACAACAAATCGGGACTTTCTCAGGATGAACAATAATTGCGACACGTTTATCCGCCGTAATTGTGGCGGACGCCGAAGCACTCTAAATTCTTATCCTGACAGCATTGGACTGTTATACCGTCTGGAAAGATCATCCTCGTCCGGTTCGACAAATGTGTCTCACAGTTCAACAGTAACGGTATCATTGTCGGCAGCTGAGCGGTGTTCGACTGTTTGATAGTATTTCTTTGGAAGTGTCGATCCGGTCATTTGTATCATTAACGGATCTTGCATTAAGTGTCTCGGAAAAAATCAGTCCGTACGGCATCATGAGTTCTGTTGGGACGACGCTTCCATTCTTGTGAAGAGATATACAAGTGAGTATTCACGCCATAAAATGTTCCGGATATTTTCCGGTATGTTCATGTAGTCATTTAAACGGGAGCCCTTCGATGCTGAAACAATTACTGAAAATATTACTGATAGAAGATCACTCCGGATTCCGGAGATGTACCCGCGAGTATCTTGAATTTGTTCTGCCGAATATAAAAGTGTGGGAAGCAGGAGGTAGTGAAGAGGCTATGGCATTGATGAAGAATCATACAGCGGATATTGTGATCACCGATTTTAATCTTCCCGGGATGAACGGGGTGGAAATTACCGGGGATATCATAGTCAAGTTTCCCGGGACAAAGGTCATTATGATGAGCGGACATTATGAAGGGGAGATCGTTCGCAGCGCTTTTACTGCGGGTGTTATGGGATATGTCACGAAAGCGGATTCATCGCTCGACCTGATCGACTGCATCGAATCGGTGAAGAAAGGTATGACCTTTGTCAGCAGATCGGTGAGATTCATCCGCGCGAACGATCCATCACAAAGTATTGCAATGCACAGAGTTCATTAACGAAGGAGGGTGAATGAGATTTCTTAACACAATGCTTCTCTTGGTTCTTTTTGTTCTATTCGCATCAGGTCAATCGAAATCATCGGCGTCTCCGGCAAAGGCCAATATCTGCACCTGGTCATCGTTCGGGAATAACGGCATTGACGGAACAGTGTATGCTACGGCAGTCTCTGGTAACAACGTCTATGTTGTTGGCGATTTTACTACAGTCAATGGAATCGTTGTGAACCACATTGCAAAGTGGGATGGTGTTGTATGGTCTGCGCTGGGAGTGGGAGCCGATGATCTTGTCAATTCCGTCGCGGTGTCGGGATCGAAAGTCTATATCGGCGGACGGTTCGTCCATGCGGGAGGAAAGACCGTCAATCATGTCGCGGTGTGGGACGGAACGTCGTGGTCGGCTATGGGAGGCGGAGTGAGCAACTGGGTGGATTGTGTCGCTGCATCGAAAGATACCGTTGTTATCGGCGGTATGTTCTCGTCAGCGGGAGGAAAGAAAGTAAACAATGTGGCTAGATGGGACGGGGCATCGTGGCATGCGTGCAAAGCTGGTGTGGATAATGAAGTGCACACAGTGCTGATCTACGGCGGCAACATCTATGCCGGTGGAAAATTCTACAGAGCATTGGCCGATACATTGTTCAACCCGGGAACGGAGCTGAACTATGTTGGAAGATTCGACGGAACACAGTGGAATGCGATGGGAGTAGGGATGCACGACGGATTGTCCGATTCGTACGTGAACGCTCTTGATGGAAAGAAAAATACCATCTATGCAGGAGGAAATTTCAGAAGTGCCGGCGGAAAATGGTCGATGGGTGTTGCGCAATGGAATGGGTCCGCTTGGTCCCCGATCGGCTGGGGTGTGAATGTCGGCACAGTCACGTCTATACGCGCTTCCGGTAACAACGTCTATGTCGGCGGATTGTTCTCTACAGTTGATTCACCGGCAGTAAAATCGGTGAACAATCTCGCAAAATGGGATGGTGCCCATTGGAGTTCTGTGGCAGGAGGGATCCAAGGTGAGTTAGGTATTCATGTCCCGATCGTTTCCGGTTTGACCCTCGATTATTTTACGAAGACTGTGATCGTTACAGGGTGGTTCAACAGGACATTGAATACTGTCGACCAGGTGAATCCTCCGCTCAATAATAAGATGATCGCGCAGTTCACGGATACGGATAATGATTTTTCCGATCCTCCACCTCCACCGCCACCTCCGGTCTTCCCGTCGGATGACATCATAAAATTCCAGTTGGATAATCTCATCTACAGTCCGGCGGACGGACCGCTGATGTCTCCATTGCCGAATATCTTTGCGTATACGGCATATCACTGGAGCGATGCTGTCACAAAAACAAGCGGAATTTCAACATCGCTGGCCGGCATCACTGCGTCCGACCTCACATTTAAATTGAATGCCGGCAAACTTATGTCATTCAGTCTGGTGAATTTCCCGAACGGGCGCGTGGGTGACGAACGTATGTACGGCGTTGATACAGGATATATCGCCGTTGCCGGCGTGCCGAAATTGAGATTCAAACAGATTCTCTGGCATTCAAAATCGTTCTACCCGGTGAACGGAAAGACCGACAGCACATATGTCGAAGGCATCGCCGTGATCGATACTGTTGCAAGCGATCCGGCATTCCGCTCACTGATCGGAAATAACGTCCGCACACTGCATTTCGACGGTGAAAGTGCCTCAATGGTCGTACAGGGAACCGAAGGATTCTATTCCGCTATCATCAGAGTAAGGAAGGATGTGAATCCTTTCTCATTCTACACGTCGCTGCTGCATGATACCGTCTCGTTCCAGAATCAGCTCATTCCTGCTCGTGCCTCATTCTATCAGGCTATTCCAAACCTCGGCAATGCGGACTGGGGAAGCACGGTCATGATGGGAGTCTCCCGCCTGATTTCATATGACACACTCCAACGTCCTGCCGGTGATACGACCATCCGAAGACAATATCCGGCGAAGTTCTATTTCGGTGCGGCGTTGTCATCATATTCTTCCCGCATTGAATTGAATATGGCGCAATTGCTTGCGATGCACGGCGACAGTCTTAGGAATATCCGCGTCTATCAATCCATTCCGCAGGATTCCATAGAGCGCAGGATACCGTCTTCCCGGATCAAACTGATCGCTCCGAACACGTTGGTGATCGATTCGGTGAAACAGAACGGCATTTCGGTATTCTCATTCTATTATTCCGATGACACTCCGCCTCCACCGCCTCCACCCGTGCTGCCGGCTGGTGTCATCATCAGATATAAACTGGATAATCTCATCTACAGTCCGGCGGATGGACCGTTGATGTCTCCGCTGCCGAATGTGTACGCGTACACGGGGTATCACTGGAGCAACGGAGTGACGAGTACCGCCGGACAAGCGACATCGCTTCCCGGTATCACGGCGTCCGACCTGACATTCAAACTGAATGCGGGAAAACTTCTGTCGTTCGGTCTCGTGAATTTTCCGAACGGAAGGATCGGTGATGAACGTGTGTACGGTGTCGATACCGGATATATCGCAGTTGCCGGTGTACCAAAACTGAAATTCAAACAGATTGTTTGGCGTACAAAATCGTTCTATCCGCTGAACGGAAAGACCGACAGCACGTATGTGGAAGGGATGGCAGTGATCGATACTGCTGCGAGCGATCCGGTGTTCCGTGCGCTGATCGGAAATGAAGCGCGCACACTTCGCTTCGACGGTGAAAGTTCCTCGATGATCGTTCAGTCCGGTGAAGGGATCTACTCTGCCGTGATCAATGTCCGGAAGGATCCGCTGGCATATTCGTTCTTTACAACGGCTCTTGCAGATACGGTGAAGTATATGAATCCGTACATCCCCATGAAAGCGACATTCTATCAGGCGGCAGCCAACCGGGGAAATCTTGACTGGGGTACGACAGTGGTCGCCGGAACGGCGCTCATGAATGGAAAGGATTCGCTCCGTGTTCCCGACGGCGACTCGACCATCAAGAGACAATATCCCCTCCAGCTCTTTTTCGGTGCGACGATGTCCTCCTATTCCGCCCGTCTCTCGCTGGACATGCAGAAATTGCTGACGAACGGGAATGACAGCCTTCAGAATATCCGCGTCTATCAGACGCTTCCGTCGGATTCGGTGCAGCGGAAAGTTCCCTCGGCAAAGGTCAAACTGCTCTCGCCGTACACACTCGTCATCGATTCGGTGAAACAGAACGGTGTTTCGATGTTCATGTTCTACTCCACTACGAAAGGAGTGGTCATGAATGCTCCGGCAGTGCAGCACTCCATTCCTGCTGAATTCTCTCTTGGTCAGAATTATCCGAATCCGTTCAATCCGGGTACGGTCATTCCATACGCTCTTCCGGTGAGCGGAAGGGTAACAGTATCGGTCTACAATATTCTTGGCCAAAAAGTAGCACAATTGGTGGACGGGGAGCGATCCGCCGGTCAATATGAGGTCCGCTTCGATGCTTCACATCTTTCTTCCGGCATCTATATTTACAGTATGGAGGTCATTTCCGATCTCGATGCATCGATGAAACATCTTCAGTCCCGCAGGATGCTCCTGATGAAGTAAGGATCCATACGATGTTGTAAGAACACCTATCGGATTGTTTTTTCGATGGGTGTTCTTATTTGTATCTGCGATGTTCATTAACCCCGTCATCCGTATTTGACACAAATGTCAACGGCGGTATACGAGGCGTTATAGCATCGGAGAAACAAGAGGAAAAAAACGCTCTTTTTTTTTGGCACCGCAATTGCAAATGGTCAGATAAATTCAGGGGAATGGAATTTCCTCTTTGCGTGTTCATCAGAACCGAAACATTAACAGGCATTCTATAATACCTATGTTTCCGTCGTACAGCCAATCGGTCTCACCGTCCATGACAGAAAAAGAACGGCGAAAGATATCCAAGCCCGTCGTAAGACTATTTATGGTCCTTCTTGCGTCCATTATCGTGAGCGATTATATGACCAAGTTCATCTTGTCGATC
>JBMOHT010000243.1:0-5034 GCA_049317705.1 Bacteroidota bacterium
CGCTCTTCTCAGCCAAACAGATCGAAGAGGATTGGCTTGTTGCTGTGAACCGGAAGAGCGATTATGTTACGCCGAACGGGGAGAATCTTGAAGCGAGCGCGAACATTGCGCTGGGAGTGTATTACCGTCTGTGTCCTTCGTTCTTCCTGCTGAAGTGGACATTCGGCATCAGCGGGGACCTGGAGAAAGCGGTGCAGTATTGCAAGAAGGCGTACGAGCTGGATCCGACGCGTATCGAGATCGTGAAAGAATACGGCGTAGCCTTCATCACTCGAGGACTGGACAATAAGAATCAGAAAGATATCGATGCGGGGAAAGAGCTGCTGCAGAAGGTGTCCACCCTTCCGCTTCGTCTGAGAACGGACAAGGTGGATATCAAACATAGCAAGATGCTCCTGGCAGATATTTCGTTGTGTCCCGGATATTCGAGGGATGAGCAGCAGGAGATATCGGAAGAGGCGTTTAAGAAACAGCAGCATTAGCAATAGCAATGGCACACAAAGTCACAAAGAAAAGCAAAAGCATAGCACACGGAAAGAGTGGAAAGAACGGATTTACACGGATAAGAAAAATATATTCACCGCAGAAAATGTGGAGAAATTTGTAGGGGCGGACGGTTTACCCGCCAGTCAAGGTGAGCGTTTACCCGCCGTGCTTCATCTTTTGGCGGGAGCTCATATTTTTTTCCCAAAAGCGAGTCGAACCATGGCGGGCTAGTCCGCCCAAAGGCTGACACGGATGAATTCATCACCCCGTAGGGGTGATATGTTTTTAGGGGTGATATGTTTATAGAATGGCGTTCACACAAAAATTTTACGACCCCGGCGGGGTCGAACCTGGAAAATGAAACGTGACAATCACCTCTAAGGTCTACGACCTCGTAGAGGTGACTGTCACGTAGTGTTGCAGAGTGAACCGGTCGCTTGAAGCGAACGGTTCATTCTATTCGTAGGACACCTTACAAAGGTGTCCTACAATGCTAAGATCTTCTTGGGAACACTTATTACATAATCATGCGCCGGTTATACCTTCCTATTATTATGCTCTTGACTGCCGCGGTTGTTCTGATGAACAGCGCCGCGGGACAAACGCGCAGTTTCGGCGAGCATGAGAAAACTTCCCTCTTTAAGCAGCAGAGGAGTGTGAATTCATCCGCGAGCGGATGGTTCGACGCCATCTATTACCGGCTGGAACTGACCTTCACAACGAATCCGAATTATCTTTCAGGTGTGGTGACCGCGCAGGGAACATGTCGGCAGAACAATTCCCAAATACTTTCGCTGGACCTTGCCGGCGTGATGCATGTCGATTCGGTGCGGGTGAACGGCGCCGCATGCAGTTTCTTCCGGCGGACAAATTCATTCGATATCACGCTGGCTCGTCCGTACCAATCGGGGGAGATGATCAGTGCGGAGATCTTCTACGGGGGAATTCCCGCGGCGTCCGGACTCGGGAGTTTCCTCTTCACGAATCACAACGGCGCGCCGTGGATCTACACGCTGAGCGAACCGTACGGTGCGAGCGACTGGTGGCCGTGCAAGAACATGGTGGACGACAAAGCGGACTCGGCGGACATCATCGTCACGTGTAATTCGTATCTCAAAGCGGGCTCGAACGGCATCCTCATCTCAAGCGTGCTGAACGGGAACGGCACTATCACCTATCACTGGAAAGAACGCTACCCGATCGCTCCGTATCTTGTCTCCGTTGCACTCACGAACTATCTGCAATTCTCCAATTGGTTCCGATATTCTGCGACGGACTCCATGGAAGTGCTGAACTATGTGCTGCCCGAGCATTACGCCATTGCGCAGCAGGAACTGCCGAAGACGATCGACATGCTCACCATCTACACGGGACTGTTCGGGCCGTATCCATTCCTGAAAGAGAAATACGGACATGCGGAGTTCGGCTCCGGCGGAATGGAGCACCAGACGATGACCTCGCTCGGCACATACACCGAGGATGTGATCGCGCATGAACTTGCGCACCAATGGTTCGGGGATATGATCACCTGCCGCACGTGGAGCGACCTGTGGCTGAACGAAGGATTCGCCGAATACTCCACCGGACTCTACCGCGAGAAGCGGTACGGCGCCGCATCGTTCCGCGAATATATGACGCCGCTGATGAACACCGCACTCACCGCCCCGGGAACGATCGGCGCGCCCGACACGACGAATCCTTCGAAACTGTTCAACTTCGCTCTGATGTACGCGAAAGGGGCATCGGTGCTGCATATGCTCCGATACGTTACGGGGGACTCGCTCTTCTTCCTTGCGATGCGCGCGTATGCCGATGCGCCGGCGCTGCGGTATTCCAGCGCTTCCACAAGGGACCTGCAGCAGGTGTTCGAAACAGTGAACAAAGGAAGTTTGGATTATTTCTTTGATGAATGGATCTACGGCACAGGGGTGCCAACCTACTATTTTACCTGGAGGCAGAGCACTTTCGGAACGCAGCCCGCAGTGATCATAATGCTGCAGCAACCGTCGGGGAAAAATGATCCCGGGTTCTTTACCATGCCGGTCGAGTTCCGGATCACAACGGCGGCGGGGGATACGACGGTGCGGCTCTTCAACGACCAACGGGAGCAGATCTTTGCCATTCCGCTCTCCGCGCCGGTAACAGCGGTGGTGCTCGATCCCAACAGCCGGATGCTGAAGAAAGTGATCATCGGAAATGATGTGCCTCCTTACACATACATCCTTGCGCAGAATTATCCGAATCCGTTCAACGGGGAGACGAAGATACTCTACATGTTGCCGAACCGGACCGATGTGACGCTGACCGTTTATGACATGCTGGGAAGGGAAGTGACCACACTCGTGAACGAACGGCAGATGCCGGGAGTGTATGAGGTCCCCTGGAACGCACATAATATTGCCAGCGGTATGTATATCTACCGGCTGACGGCCGGGGAGATGAGATTGCAGAGGAGGATGGTGGTGGTAAGGTGAAAATTATTAACTATATTATTCCAAAGTATTTTCAGGAAATAAGTTGAAATATAAATGGAAGTATCAGGTTATAAAAATATGACAAGGCAATACTATTCCAATTCAATAAAATCATTCGTTGAATCTCCGATTGATTCTATAGTCGCTGAATTAGTTCGAAACAATGATTTTGCGCTAGAACAAACCCAACGTGATGCTTGGTTGGAAGAAATTAATATCCTGAAAGAGTGCCTTAAAACTTATAATGGCTCTGTTTATTTAGAGTATTCAATTCCTCGAATGGGAAAAAGGATAGATGCTCTTTTTATTATTAAGTCAGTTATTTTCGTCGTTGAATTTAAGGTTGGAGAAAAGGAATACCTATCAACATCAATTGATCAAGTATGGGATTACGCTCTTGACTTAAAAAACTTCCACGAACCTAGTCATAATCACTTAATAGCACCCATTCTTGTCGCGACTAAAGCAAAAAAAATAAATCCCATAATATCATCTACTCAACATAATGATAGGTTATTGTTTCCGATAAAATCAAATGTGGATTTATTGCCTTTAGTTATTGAGGCAGTGCTGAATTTTGCAGATGGTGAATCAATTGATTTGGTGAAGTGGGATGAGGGTCGTTATAAACCAACCCCAACTATTGTTGAAGCCGCAATGGCGTTATACAATGGCCATTCAGTTACGGAAATATCAAGAAGTGATGCATCGGCAATAAATCTGACTGAAACGTCGGAGGATGTGTCTGAGATTATTTCTAATTCCAAAGTACGTTCTGAAAAGGCTATATGTTTTGTAACTGGAGTCCCCGGTGCAGGAAAAACGCTTGTTGGTTTAAATATTGCGACAAAACATATTGATAAGTCAAATGAACTATATAGTGTGTTTCTTTCTGGGAATGGACCGTTGGTGTCGATATTAAGAGAAGCATTAACACGAGATAAAGTTAGATTTGAAAAAGAAAGAGGTAAAAAGAGAAAAAAAGCAGAGGTAAT
The DNA here is from genome assembly GCA_049317705.1 of Bacteroidota bacterium. Lineage (GTDB taxonomy): Bacteria > Bacteroidota > Ignavibacteria > UBA10030 > UBA8401 > UBA8401. The sequence goes on from JBMOHT010000243.1 coordinate 3,956, forward strand.
GAGTGAAGTGAAAATGTTTATCCAAAACGTTCATAATTTTCGAGATGATTGTTTGGTAAATATGTCTAAACCACCAATAGAACACGTGGCATTATTTGATGAGGCTCAAAGAGCTTGGAATTTGCAACAGACGGCAAATTTTATGCTTAGAAAGAAAGGGAAATCAAATTTCAATCAATCCGAGCCTGAGTATTTGATCTCATGTTTAGATAGGCATGATGATTGGGCAGTTATTGTTTGTTTGGTAGGTGGTGGACAGGAAATAAATACTGGAGAGGCAGGTATTAGTGAATGGATTGAATCGATAAACAAATCATTCCCTAATTGGAAGGTTTATATTTCATCACATTTGACTGATAGTGAATATGGAGCTGGAAAAGCAATTCAAAAAATTAAAAATCAGAACAATGTAATTATCAAAGATAAATTGCATTTGTCTGTCTCCATGCGATCTTTTCGGGCGGAAAATGTATCGCTTCTTGTTAAACAACTACTTGATTTAGAATCCAAGGCGGCAAAAAAAACGTTAGAAGGTATTAATGTTAATTATCCAATTGTATTAACACGCGATCTGGTTAAAGCAAAAAAATGGTTGAAGGAAAAAGCAAGAGGTTCTGAGAGATACGGTATTGTTGTGTCATCTCAAGCGGAACGGTTAAAGCCACATGCAATTGATGTTAAATCGCCAATGGATCCAATACATTGGTTTTTAGATGGAAAAGATGACGTGCGTTCATCGTATTATTTAGAGGATGTAGCGACAGAATTTCATGTTCAGGGTTTGGAACTAGACTGGGCTTGTGTTACGTGGGATGCAGATTTACGATTTAATAATGGAACTTGGGACTATAAATCATTTCGTGGAAACAAATGGCTAAATATTAATCATCCTGACAGAAAAACATATCTCAAAAATGCTTATAGGGTATTGTTAACTCGCGCACGTCAAGGAATGGTAATAGTTGTCCCTGAAGGTGATTCAGAAGATCCAACTAGAAAGAAAGAGTACTATGATCCAATATATCATTACCTGAAGGAAATTGGTTTTAATGAAATTTGAACAAAAAATATCTCTTTTT
>JBMOHT010000244.1:0-5027 GCA_049317705.1 Bacteroidota bacterium
CCTTGAAGATATTGATGTAGGAACAGGACGAGGAACATCAGTCCGAACAGGTCCACATGCGCATCGATACTGTATTCGAAGATCATCAAAGGACAAGCGAAAAAGAGCAGGAGATATTTTGTGTCGATCTTTTGATGGTCCAGTATCTTATAAAGTCCGAACAGTGTTACCATCTCCGCTGCGAACAAGAGTATCTTATACGCGATGATGTTCACGCCGCTGATGAGGTACGAAAGGAAGAATATCCATTCGCTCAGCGGAAAATACATCGTCTGCAGATGGGGCTGGTTGATGAGTGCCGGCAGTTGTTCCGTATGGAGCCGTGACAACTCAGGTGCATCCGGTGTGTAAAGATATGGATTGATCGAAGCTGCCTGCACCTTGCCGTCCCACAGATACCGGAAGATATCATCAGAGCCAATGGGATGGGTGAGAATGAAACTGAGCCGAAGGATGATGAACAGGATCACCGTAGTCCAAAGCTCTTTTCGTTCCATCGGAGTTCTGAACAGCATCACTGCCATGATGAGGAAGAGGAAAGAACTGACGATCTTCGCCGCCGCATATCCGACGATCGCCTGGAACGGGAGCACATGCACAGACATGATGACGCACCATATCAGCAGGAGCAGGATCGATTGCTTTTTCATCTCTTGTTCACACCGTCATCCCTGAACGAATTTTACCGCCGCACATCTTCCGTTCACATTCATAAAAACAGTTCTTATCCATTATTCAAATAATAAACGTTTATTATTTTGATAACATTCCATATGGTTAGTGGAAACAATATCGGCAAAAATGTCCAAAATGGACAGTTTAACAGCGTTGTTTTTGGAATGATTCTTGTGCAATTTTGAACGGTATATTCTAAATCGTTTTTACTTCATTATCAGTGAGAGCATTGTGAAAAGCATCAGTATCGTCTTCATCATCATTTCAGTCATTCTCTTTCAAGGGTGCGCAGGTATCTGGCCGTTCGGAGAAGAACAGCATTTCGTTCAGGTTCGCGGCACGCAATTCATCATGAATGATCAACCCTATTATTATGCCGGTACGAATTTCTGGTACGGCTGCTACATCGGTTCACCGGGTCCGACAGGGGACCGTGTTCGGTTACAAAAGGAACTGGACTCGCTCGTTGCGAACGGTATCACCAATCTGCGTGTTCTGGGAGGTTCAGAAACGGGAGGGCTGCGTGCGGTGAAACCGGCGATCATCCGCAAACCCGGAGTGTATGACGATACGCTGATGTTAGGACTCGATTATCTCTTGGCTGAGATGGGGAAAAGGAATATGAAAGCGGTCATCTATTTCAGCAATTTCTGGGAATGGTCCGGCGGTTTTTCGGAGTACATCTCTTGGGCGAATGGTACATCATCGTTCGATCCGGAAAAGGACGGCTGGGACAAGTTCATGACCTATTCTGCAACATTCTATTCGAATGAAAAGGCAAATGTCCTTTATCGCGATTATATGAAACAGATCATCACTCGGAAGAATCATTACACCGGACGGCTTTATCGAGAGGATCCGACGATCATGTCGTGGCAGTTGGCGAACGAACCGCGGCCGGGGACCAACGGACCGGAGACAGAGAAGAACCTTCCGGCATTCTATCGATGGATCGATGCGACTGCTGGATACATCAAATCACTCGATACTCTTCATCTCGTTTCGACCGGGAATGAAGGACTTGCGGGAAGTTATCAAAACGATGAGTGCTTCATTCAGGGGCATCGATCCCAACATGTGGATTATCTGACAATGCATCTCTGGCCGTACAACTGGGGATGGTTCAACCCGAAAAAAGCGGATTCAACACTTCCGGGCACTATCGAGAAAGCAACGGAGTATATCAACAAGCATTTGGTCTTTGCCCGTACGCTGAACAAACCTATTGTGATGGAAGAGTTCGGTATCGGTCGGGATAACGGCGAGTTCTCACTTGAATCACCGGTGAAAGCGCGCGACATGTATTACCGGACGATCTTCACACTCGTATATGATTCCGCCCGCGGCGGTTCACCGTTCGCCGGTACGAATTTTTGGGCGTGGGGAGGACTTGAACGGACAACGAATCTTGATTATATGTGGAAAGCAGGAGATCCGTTCGTCGGCGATCCGCCCCAGGAACCGCAGGGATTGAATTCCGTGTTCATTTCCGACCGCTCGACGCTGGCGATCATCAGGGAACATGCGCAGAAAATGAAACGGCTCGGTGTGACCGATTCCCTTCAGATCAAATAACCGCACCAGAAAGGGACACCGTGAAATCAGTCATTCAGAGAACATTAACGGATCTTCAGCACATCAGAATGGGAGCGATTCCCATCTTCTTCATGTTGGCGGCAATCAGCGGAATGAGCGGATCGATTATGGCAAAGAACAGTTCGGTGAAGATCGTGAAACAGATCGATACACAGTGGAAATTCCGTGACGCAACATCACAGCGGTGGTATAGTGCGTCGGTCCCGGGAAATGTCCATACCGATCTGCTTTCCCATAAATTGATCCCCGATCCGTTCTATCGGACGAACGAAGAGGACCTTCAGTGGATCGGGGAGCGAGATTGGGTCTATCAGACACATTTCGATGCGTCGTCCGAATTCCTGAAGCGGGAGAATGTCGCGCTCATCTTCAAAGGACTCGACACGTATGCGAAGGTCTATCTGAACGATTCACTCATCCTCAGCACGGACAACATGTTCCGTGAATGGACAGTGGATGCGCGCCCGCTACTCCGTCACGGTCAGAACAAGATCACAATCTTCTTCCGGAATGTCTTTGATGAGACACTTCCGAAATACCGCAACGCTCCGTTCGAACTGCAGGCATTTCCGAACAACGACCAGGGAGATCCGCGCATCGCCATGTATTCTCGCAAAGCGCAGTTCCATTTCGGGTGGGATTGGGGACCACGGCTGGTCACCTGCGGTATCTGGAAACCGATCATTCTTGAAGCGTGGGATTCGTTCCGTATCGACGGAGTCCATATCATGCAGGAGAATGTCACGAAGGAGAGTGCTGATATCCTTTCCGTCGTGAATATCACATCCACAAAAGATCAAACAGTGACCATTGCCGTGAATGCCGATTCACGGAAACTCCATTCGGAACGACATCAGCTGACTCAAGGGGCGAACACTATTACGATCCGCGGAGCGATCAAGAAACCGAAATTATGGTGGAGCAACGGATTGGGCGAGCAGTACCTCTATCAATACAGCGCCCTTGTTACATCGCAGGAAGGAAAGAGTGATGAGTACAGGTCAACGATGGGAGTGCGTTCGCTGAAAGTAGTCCGGGAAAAGGATTCGTCCGGCATCGGACTCCGCGTAGAGTTGAATGGCGTTCCGGTGTTCATGAAAGGAGCGAATTACATTCCGCTCGACAATTTTCAGAACCGTGTAACTCCGGCTCGTCATGAACAGACCGTGAAAGCGGCTGCGGATGTGAACATGAACATGCTCCGTGTGTGGGGAGGCGGGATCTATGAGGATGATTCATTCTATGATATGTGCGACAAATACGGGATCCTTATCTGGCACGACATGCTCTTCGCCTGCGCTATGTATCCCGGCGACAAGAATTTCCTAAACAGCGTACGGCACGAAGTAGTCGATAATATCACCCGTATACGGAATCATCCTTCCATCGCGCTCTACTGCGGAAACAACGAGAACGAGGTCGCTTGGGAACAATGGGGATGGAAGCAGAAATATTCGCCGGAGCATCAGGCGACGTATGAACGGGACCTGAAAGCGCTCTATTATGAGACGATCCCATCGGCGTTGCGCGAGGCGGATTCATCGCGGTACTATCATCCTTCGAGTCCGATGGCAGGATTTGCCGACCGGCCGAAAGAGAACGGTGATACACATTACTGGGGCGTATGGCACGGCAAGGATCCGTTCGAAAAGTATGAGGAGAATGTTTCGCGCTTTGTCAGTGAATACGGATTCCAGTCCTATCCTGAACTCGGCACAATCAAAAAATATACACTGCGGAATGACCGCGTGCTCGATTCGAAAGTGATGCTCGCACATCAGCGCTGTATGGCGGATGAACGGAAGGACAAACAGTACGGAAACCGTCTGATCAAAACGTATATGGACCGGTATTTCAGAGAGCCGAAGGATTTTACATCGTATCTCTACGTCAGTCAACTGGTGCAGTCGCTGGGAGTACAGATGGCGGTGGAAGCGCACCGCAGAGCGATGCCGTTCTGTATGGGGAGTCTTTACTGGCAGATCGATGACTGCTGGCCGGTCGCCTCATGGTCCAGTATCGACTACTATGGAAAATGGAAAGCGCTCCACTATCAGGCAAAGGAGTTCTTTGCGCCGATCTTCATCGCGCCGAAGATCACCGGAGATTCGGTGCAGATGTTCATCGTGTCGGATACATTAGCCGAGGTCGAAGGGACACTGCAAGTATCCGTGACCGATCTTTCGGGGAACGTCGTCTTCGATGCGAAACAGAAGATCACCGTTCTGCCGAACAGCAGCAGGAATTACGGAACGTTCGTGAAGGACAGTCTGCTCGGCGGAAGGAAAATGGACCGGCACATGCTAGTGAGCAGATTCGTTCCGCGCAGAGGGACGGCGGTAGAGAACCGGACGTATTTTGTCTATCCGAAGGAACTTGCTCTTGAACGGCCGAACTACTCCGTGTCAGTGAAGAAAAAACGTGACGGTGTTGAGATCACGCTCAGTGCGGATAAACTTGCGAAGAATGTGATGCTGCAGTTCCCGGAAGGGGTGGAGGGACATTTCTCGGAGAATTATTTCGACCTGCTGCCGAAGCAGCAAAAGAAGATATTCTTCCGGACCGACTCGAATAGAAAAGATCTGGTGAATGGTTTGAAAGTGCTGAGTCTGATAGATACATACTAGCAAGAATCTCATAAAAACCACTGTCACCCCCGAGTGTTCCTATCGGGGGTCCATTTTTATGGATTCCCGCCAACAGTCCCGCCCTTTGAGATTCCGCCTTGCGGGATTCCAGAAAGCGGAACACGCGGG
>JBMOHT010000245.1:0-4880 GCA_049317705.1 Bacteroidota bacterium
CGAAACCCGCTCCAAGATAAGATTTCCCTGGGGCTTGCCCCCTAAAGAATCCAAGGAGATGACTTGGTTGATAGGCTACAGATATAAATACAGTAATGTATGAGTCGAGTAGTACTAATAATTCGTGAGACTTGCCAATTCTTTTTTGAATACAAATGTCAAGTGCATCAATAAACTTATAAGATCAACATATGAGCTTCTATTTAATTTGAATTTTTAATTCAGGTGTTTTTGTCGCGGGTGTTACACCTCTTCCCATTCCGAACAGAGAAGTTAAGCCCCGCTGAGCCGATGGTACTGCATGGGTAACTGTGTGGGAGAGTAGGTCGATGCCTGATTTAATTTAGAAATCCCGTCTTGCGCAAGCATGGCGGGATTTTTTTTTGTAATGAATTTTCGATCGCTGCAAAAAGTATTTTTGTTCACAGGTTTTAATCTGTATCTTAACAGAAATATGAATGACAATTGAACGGCAAAAAATGAAAGTTCTTATTACCGGTATCGGTGGTTTCGCAGGGAGTCATCTTGCTGATTTCATCTCTGAAAATACCGATTCAAACATCTTCGGTATCTTACGGGATATTGAAAAGAATGATAATCTCCGCCTGTTGGACGGCAAAGTGGAATTGGCTACTTGTGACATCACTGATTTTCAATCGATATTCAAAGTCATAAAGGAAACTAAGCCGGATATTATTTTTCATGTCGCCGGACAAGCTTTTGTACCAAGCTCCTTTGAGCACGCCGCTGAAACGTTCAAGACCAATGTGATCGGAACGATCAATATCTTTGAAGCTGTAAAAGCCAGCGATATTTCTCCAAGAATCATTGTAGTAACTTCGGGTGAAGTGTATGGGGAAACGTTTGGTATTCCCGCCTTGCATTCGGAACAATCGATTCCTCAACCGGTTAATCCTTATGCCGCTAGTAAAACGAGCGTGGATTATATCGCCCAGACATATAAAAAATATGAAGGTTTGAATATCGTCATCGCCCGCCCATTCAACCATACCGGTCCCAGACAAAAACCTAATTTTGTTTGCTCGTCGCTGGCAAAACAGATCGTTGCTATTCAGCGAAACAAAGGACAAAAGATACTCCGGGTAGGGAATATCAAAGCACGACGCGATTTTACCGATGTCAGGGATATTGCGCGTGGATATTGGATGCTTTCTCAGGTCGACAATAAGAATAATTATATTTTCAATCTGTGTTCCGGAAGGATTTTTGCCATTGAAGATATCATCAAATTATATGAAGATATCGTTGGTGAAAGATTTGAATTAAATGTTGAACCGAAACGTCTAAGAGGATATGACATTCAGCTGCTTGCAGGAAATGCCAGTGCGATAAATCATTCGGTTGGCTGGAAAGCAGAGATTCCACTGAAACAAACCCTCATTGATCTTATAGAATACTGGAATAATAAGGAAGTATAGATATGTCAAAAGTAGCACTCATTACAGGTATCACGGGTCAGGACGGATCATATCTGGCAGAGCTATTGTTGGAAAAAGGATATGAGGTCCACGGGATCATCCGTCGGAGCAGTTCGTTCAACACGGGCAGGATCGACCATATCTATAATGATCCGCGATTTGCCGGATCAAAATTCTTCCTGCATTACGGCGATGTGACCGACACAAGCAATATCAACAGACTGCTGGAGAAGATCGAGCCTGCGGAAGTGTATAATCTTGCAGCACAGAGCCATGTGAAAGTATCCTTTGAAGTTCCGGAGTATACGGCAGAGGTCGATGCGGTGGGAACACTCCGATTTCTGGATGCTATCAGAGAGACGGGAATCGTCACGAAATTCTACCAGGCATCGACCAGTGAGCTGTATGGTAAAGTGCAGGAGATCCCGCAGTCCGAGAAGACACCGTTCTATCCGCGGAGCCCGTATGGTGTTGCAAAGATCTATGGATATTGGATCATAGTGAACTACCGCGAAGCGTACAATCTATTCGCATGTAACGGTATCCTGTTCAATCATGAGTCGCCGAGACGCGGAGAGACATTCGTAACACGTAAGATCACGATGGCAGCGGCGAAGATCAAACTGGGACTGCAGGATATGCTGACGCTGGGGAATCTGAACTCGAAGCGTGACTGGGGCTATGCGCCGGAATACGTGGAAGGGATGTGGAGAATGCTGCAGAGGGATACGGCGGAGGATTTCGTTCTGGCAACGGGTGAGACGCATGAAGTGCGCAAGTTCGTGGAAGCAGCGTTCAATGAACTCGGTATCGAACTCCGATGGGAAGGTGAAGGAGAGAATGAGAAGGGAATCGATAAGAGTACGGGGAAAGTTCTTGTGGCGGTGGACCCGAAGTATTACCGTCCGACCGAGGTTGACCTGCTGATCGGTGATGCGACGAAAGCGAAAGAGAAACTGGGCTGGGAAGCAAAGACGAAATTTGCGGACCTTGCACGGCTGATGGCAAAAGCGGATCTTGAACTTGTTAAAAAACGGGGATATTGATTTGGAAAAGAATTCAAAGATATTCATTGCCGGGCATCGCGGACTTGTTGGTTCTGCGATCCTTCGTCTTCTGCAGGAACGCGGATATACGAACTTGATCTTTAAGACAAAGAGTGAACTGGATCTGTCGAATCAATCAGCAGTGAAGGAATTCTTTGAACTTGAGAAACCTGAATATGTATTCCTGGCGGCCGCAAAGGTCGGGGGGATCCATGCAAATAATTCGTATCCTGCAGAGTTCATCTATCAGAACCTCTCCGTGCAGAATAATGTTATCCATTTTTCGAAGATGAACGGTGTGAAGAAACTGTGTTTCCTCGGCAGTTCATGCATCTATCCGAAGTTGGCTCCGCAGCCGATGAAAGAGGAATATCTGCTGGACGGAAAACTGGAGCCGACCAACGAACCGTATGCGGTGGCAAAGATCGCCGGCATTGAGATGGCAAAATCGTATAATCGTCAGTACGGCACGGACTATATTTCGGTGATGCCGACGAATCTGTACGGACCGAACGATAATTTCGATCTGCAGAATTCCCATGTGCTGCCGGCGCTCATCCGTAAATTTGTCGAAGCAAAAGAGCAAAATCATCCTTCTGTTGTGCTATGGGGATCTGGGAAGCCGAGACGTGAGTTCCTGTATGTGGATGACATGGCGGATGCGTGTATCTATCTGATGAATACTTATAGCGGTAATGATTTTGTGAATATCGGGACCGGCGAGGATGTGACGATCCTTGAAGTGGCGAAGATGATCAAGGAGATCGTGGGATTTGACGGCGCGCTTGAATTCGATGCTTCGAAACCGGACGGGACTCCGAGAAAGCTTTTGGATGTCTCACGGATCAATGCGCTGGGATGGAAAGCAAAAGTGCCGCTCCGTGAGGGATTAGCCAAAGCGATCAATTGGTATATACATAACCGTACGAAATAAATAATTTTCATGAAGATCTTCAAAGCCTCAAATTATCGGTCTTGATTCCCGGTGAGTTGAGGCTTTTTATCTTTGAACAGAATATCCGGACTGTCTCGGTTCGAGAGCATTGCGCCTGTTGTTTTTGGATTCATTTTTTCAATTTCCATTCAATCTTCTATGGTACGTGATACGTATGCGGTAATAGATCTTGATGCTGTTGAGCATAATTTAACGCTCATCAAGAATGAGATACCGCTGGAGAAAGTTTACGCTGTGGTGAAAGCGAATGCGTATGGACACGGTCTGACCGCATTCACGAGATTCCTCTACGGGATGGGTGTGAGGCATTTTGCTGTCGCCTGTCTTAAAGAGGCGTTAGAGCTTTATTCAGACGCGAAAGAAATATCCGCTGATGCTACCATACTGATCATGGGATACACATCAAACAGATTGCTGTCGGAATTCCGAGAGTATCCATTTGTTTTCACGATCTTTTCACTTGAACAGGCGAGAATTCTTAATGGTGCTTCAAGAACAGTTCCTGTTGAGATCAAAGTGAATACCGGGTTCAACCGGCTTGGGGAGAGACCCGACGAACGATTCCTTAAGGAAGTGACCGAGATCCATAATTTGAATAATATTCTTATCAATGGGATATTCTCACATCTCCGCCTGGCAGAGAAGGATGAAGATCTGCGGCAGATCTCCGACTTTGAACGATTTTGCAATACATTACCGTTCAGCAATTTCCGGCGGCATATATGCGACAGTATCGGGTTCATCCAATATCCGTTTGCGCGTTTTGATATGGTCCGATTGGGGGCCATTCTTTATGGACTGGTGCCGGATCGACAGCTGCATTTGGGATACCGCCCGACACTCTCGCTATATTCCGAGATCGCACATCGTATCACTGTACACAAAGGAGAGGGGATCGCATATGATGAGCAGTTCAAAGCGCCATCGGAGATGACGATTGCCGTCATTCCGATCGGATACGGTGACGGATACAAACGATCATTGTCCAACCAAGGGTCGGTGTATGTCATCGGCCGTCTCTGTCCTGTCATTTCCACGATCTGTATGGATCAACTCACCGTGGATGTCACCGGACTGAATTTGCGGACAGGAGATCCTGTTGAATTGATCGGGCCAAATATCCCGGTCCGGAATATCGCTGCAATTGCCCGGACCAACCGGAATGATATAGTAGCATCGCTGTCAACACGGATCGAGAGAAGGTATACACAAGGCGATACCGTGGTCAAAATAGTCTGACCATTGAAAGCACATTTGTATGAACGCTTCACAATGGACAAAAAATTATTGGAAACACTGCATATCTTCCGTATATTAGATAAGATTAGAGTGTGACGGAGTAATATGTGTTTGCGGGAATTATACGATAGCGAAGATCTTCAACCGGGGCTGTAGCTCAGTTTGGGAGAGCGATTCGTTCGCAACGAATAGGTCGTCGGT
>JBMOHT010000246.1:0-4880 GCA_049317705.1 Bacteroidota bacterium
TGATATTTGATGGTCGTGCTGGGGTTGAACGGATTCGGATAGTTCTGTTCGAGCGAGAACACACCGGGGACGAATGTTTCGGAAGGAGCTACGCCGGTGGATCCGAGATAGGACCAGCGGGTATCGCCGACCACTTTACCGTCCGATGCTGCTACGGACAGATTCTGGCTTGCATTGAATGAACCGTTCAGTGAATCGCGGACATACTGGAATCCTTTTCTGTCCATATCATAGGAAAGGTTCCATGTTGCGATCGGTGTATTCTTTGTCTTATTTCCGCCGCTCGGGCTGCGGTACCAATCCATCAGTGCATTCAATCCTTTCGGGATCTTCTTCATTGAAAGCGTCACTTTCTTGAACGCGTTCACGGAATCAGCACCGAGTTTCGAAGAAATGTGCCATGTGAGCGGTGAACCTTCACCGGTAACACCGGCAGCTGCGTGACGGGTATAGAATGCTTTTCCTGAATCGGAGACTGCGTAGAAATTGTTCGATACTTTCCATTTGGTTGTATCATTCGGAGCGGAGATCACCCATGTCATGCGGGCTTTCCCGAAAGCATCTTTCTCGCCGCTGTCCGTAAATTCTGCCTGACGCGTTGCATCGGTATCGCTGCCGAAGGCGAATGCATCATACAGAAGATTGTTCGTGATGATCGCATCGGTGCCGAGACGGCCGAGCGAGAGCATACCGTGATACGAGCCGCCGTTTATGAGCGTGTTATGATCGAATTTGAAATACTTGATCGGTGCCGTGCTGTTGAAATGCCGCACTGCGCGGTCCAGCCAGTTCACGAATGTGCAGTTCTGGAAGATCAGCGTATCGACTGAACCTGCGCGGACGTCGATACCTTTGCCTGCGCCAAGATTGGAGCGGCCGAGGAATCCCATGTTCGCGAAGATGGTGTTGGTGATCTTGATGTTCTTCGGTGCCTGGTCCGTGCGGATATGGTTACCGTTCGTGTTGGAAAGGATACAGCTGTCGATGGTGATGTTCGCACCGGCGGCGCCGGTGTTCATCAGTGCACCCTGGAGATTATTCAGGTTCGAATCGACCAGTTCATAATATCCTGTGATATAGAGATTCTTCAGCGAGATATCGCCGCGGACGTCGAATGCCTGGCCAGGAGGTGTTCCTGTAGTCGTGGGATACAGCATCAACACAGGCAATTTGCCTGCAACGCTGTCATTCGCTCTGATCCTCAATGTCCAGCCGGCATTACGGAAGATCGCGTTCGAAAGGTACAATCCGCCTCGTTGAAGCACATACACACGGTTCGCAACGAATCCGTTGGTTGCGGTGTCGAGTGCCATTTGTTCGTTCAGGAATTTTCCCGAAACGGTATACGGCGGCAGACGCAGGATCGCTTCCTGCGCGACCAGCAGCATCGGCAGAAGCAGCATCGCCGACAGCAGAGAGTATTTAATGAACTTCATGAGAACCTCCAGTTGATGATGGATATATGGTGAATTAGAGAACAATAGAATTACAGATTGATGCGCACTCCAAGGTCCCCGGTGATACCGTACCGCTGACGGGAAGTCTGCAGCGTCCAATACGGTTCAACAGTATGACGTGATGATGTTCCTTCTTCAAAATCGTTCAGATTATTGACCGTCAGAAGTATCGCAACATTTTCTGTTGCCTGATGCTTCACAGAAAGATCCCAACGGCTGAATTTGTTGGTGATGGATTCGTTCCTGCCGTCCTGTGAATAGGAGCGCGGGAATTCATCCTGATAGAACAGTGAGAGACGGGCGGAGAATCCTCCGATATCGTATCCCACGGAAACGTTCCCGAAGAATTCCGGCTGATTGAATAATTTATTCTTCTCGAGCTCGTAATAATTATGCGACGTCGGAGTGATGACGGGGCCGAACGGAGACTGCACCGTATCGGATGTCGTATAGACCTTCCATGTCATCAGATGCTGTTCTGAACGGACGATGGAGAAATTGTATGACAGGACGATGTACTGCAGATATCCGGGAAGGAAATTCAGGTTCGCCTGATGTTCCACTTCGAATCCCCAAACCTTCGCGAGCTTCGAGGAATTGTACGGAACGTTCAATCGCAGTGAGACCTGATTATTCCCGAACGGGTTGTTGAATTTGATGCCGAGCGAATCGAAGAAAGTTTTGCCGTTCGTGAGCGGCTGATTGTTCACCACAAGGCGGTTCGTTGTGTTGGACAGATCTTCGATCTCCTTATAGAATGCGGAGAGCGAGATGAGTCCGATCGTTTTCCCGAAGAAGGATGTGTTGAGCTCATAGTTCCAGGCTTTCGCACTCTTCAACGAAGGATTTCCGAGCACGACCCACGTGGAACCGTCTGCCACGAATGTTGCGAGACGCGAACTGAAGTCAGGACGCGCCAGCGCTTTATACGCGGCAACACGCACATTCATGAAATCGGTCGGACGAATGGTGAAGTGAAGATGCGGCATGAAATTCGATTCCGAATACGTGGTAAGCGTATCTTTGAATTTACCCTGCGGTACGGGGAATCCGCTGATGGTCCCGAGTGAATAGCGAGCACGGTAATCGTTGCTCTCTTTTTCGATACGGCCGCCGAGGATCAGCGTCATTTCCTCGCCGATATTCAGCGTGTTCATGATATAACCGCTTGTTACGCGTTCCGTTACATCATAATAATTCCCGATCTCCAAAGGATTGTCGGCATACTCAGGAACACCGCCGGCATTCGTATACCCGTCCTTGTTCAGATCGTACCAATCCTTGATGGCATCGGTATTGATGAGAGGATACATATCGAATTTATCGAAGATGGAACGGCGGGCAGGGTTCGCCCCGAAGAAATTGGTGAAGAGTACGAGTGAGCCGTCCTTTTTGAGAGGATCGAATATTGTGCCATCGTAATTCTTTTTGACGAACGAACCGTCCGACTGTCTGATATAATTGTAATCCTGTGTGTAATACGGTGAGAATTCCTGACGACTGTTCTTGATCCTGTTCTTGTTCTTGTATTTACCACCGAATTTCAGGTCACCGGAGAAGATATCCCCGAAGTAGTATTTTTTTGAGATATCAAGATACAATGTCCGTTCTTTGTCGAGATTCCTCTTATCGTTGAAGAATCCCCATGACAGTGTCGACTTGCCGAAATTGTTATATGCGTATTTCGCGTATTCTTCCGGCGGACCGTGATACAGTGTCGGCGGGATCGGTTTCATTCCTGAGATGCCCAGGTTCGACGTTTCGGTGAACTGCAGTTCATGTTCGAACGGGATAAGCGCTTCGGACTGCGAGAACGAAGCTCCCCAAATGATATCAAAGTCGAACAGATGATTATCGCCGCGGAGTGAACTGTTGTAGGATTTGATCTGCTGTTCGGAATATTTGTAGATGTAGGAGACGCCGTTCGCATTGGAGACCAGCGTGGATGCTCCTACGGGATAGTCACGCAGATGCGTGAGGATATTCCGGTCCGTGCTGCTGTATACATTGTTAAAGCGGATCGAACCGCTGTCCGGTGTGTTATAATCGAAGAAGAAACTTGCGCCGTTCCGTTTCCGCTGTTCATCCGTGTACGTAAGCACGACATCATCGATCCCCCAATCCAGTTCGCGTCCGGTCCCCTGCTCTACCGCCGGAAAATCGTAATCGATATTCACTTTTTCATTACTGCGGTCCTTTGCTTCCAGATTTCCCGTGAATTGGAATCCGAGCACATCTTCAAAGAACCGCTCGCCGTAATACATGGAGAAATCGTACTGCTTGAATGTCGGTTTCAGTGCGTTGTAATTCCCTTTCGCGTCCACACGGATCTCGCGTGCGAACGGAGCACGCTTCGTCACAAGATTGATACTTCCGGCGATCGCGTCCGCATCTTTATCCGGGGTGAGTGATTTGTTCAATTCTACACCGGAGAGTGTCCCCTGCGCGATCATGCTCAGATCGATACCGCGTGCATTCGAATCGGTCGACGCCATTCCGACACCGTCGATTGTCACACGTGCGAACTTGTCGCTCATACCGCGAAGGATCACTTTGTTCGCTTCGCCGCCGGAACGGATGAGCGAGACGCCGGGAAGACGTCCGATCGCTTCCGCGGCATTCGCATCCGGCAGTTCTTTGATCTTCTCTTCGGAGATGACATTCGTCATGGTAACCGATTTCAACTGCTGGTTCATAGCTGAAAGCTGACCGCGCGCCTGTGCCGTGATGACCACTTCCTGCCCTTCGATCACATCCGGTGCCAACGGCGCATTCACGATCACATTCTGACCGCTCACGATCGTCACCGCTAATTCTTTCGTCTTATATCCCAAATAGGCGATACGGACCACGTACTTTCCTTCGGGGATATTTGCAACACGGAATCGTCCTTCAATATCCGAGATGCCGCCGATCGGTGTTCCTTTGAGTAGAATGTTTGCGCCGACAAGCACTTCTTGATTGGTGGAATCGGAAACGGTTCCCTGAAGAATTCCTTGGGCTAACGCTGACTGAAGAAGGATGAGCATCAATACGAAAAGGTATCGGAGCGAGGGGGTTGTAGAAACGTACATAAGCGGTCCTTTTTGCTGACTATATCGTTTACTTTATCGTTAACTTAAAAGAAACTTTTTTCAATGTCAAGCAGATTTTTAGTGCCGTTTTAGAGGGATTTTTTGATCAATTGGAGGAAAGTTTCGGTATAAAAGAAGTGTGCGTTCGGGATCTATACTGATCAATTATTCAACGGCAGATCACTATCCTGTCGAGTGTCGATCGGTGTAGATGCGGAGATTACGACATGCTGCCGTTCTGGTCTTCAGAGAGGATCGCGATAACCTGGTCCATCAGGGCTGCCGGACTGTACGGTTTTTGGAAGAACCGTTCGGGACGGATCCGATCGAAGGTAGAGAATGTTTCATC
>JBMOHT010000247.1:0-4873 GCA_049317705.1 Bacteroidota bacterium
ATAAAGTCGTGATGGGAAAGAATGTGAACAAGATCTATGGATATCTTGCCGGTTCGGATAAAGAACGTGCGGACGATATCAATGAGATGTTCGCGCGCTCCGATGTGAAAGCAGTCCTTCCGATCCAGGGGGGATGGGGAAGCATGCGCATCCTGCCGTATCTGGATTTCGATCTCATCAGAAAGAACCCGAAGGTCTTCGTCGGCTTCAGCGATATCACCACACTGCTGCTGGCATTCTATAAATTCTCCGGACTCGTCACATTCCACGGCCCGAATATCCGGTACACGTTCAATGAGTATGTCTCCGATTATTACTTCCGGGCACTTTCCTCATCCGTACCACTCGGGCAATTAAAACAGCCGCCGCTCCCTGCCGGGGAAACGGTGGATAAGGAGAACCGCATCATCACGCTTCATAGCGGAAAAGTGAGCGGTGAACTTGTCGGCGGGAATCTTTCACTCCTTGTAACGACACTCGGAACTCCGTTCGAGATCGATCTTACCGGAAAGATCTTGTTCCTTGAAGATGTCGGTGAAGCTCCGTATCGAATAGACAGGATGCTGACACATTTGTTCCTCAGCGGAGCATTGAGTAAGGCCGCTGGCATTATCGTTGGGAAATTCCGCGATTGCGAACCGAAAGAAGGCGGTTATATCGGTTCACTGACATTGGAAGAGATCCTCCGCACCCGTCTCGGATCTCTCGGGAAGCCGGCTATCTACGGACTCTCATTCGGACACATCCGTGATCACATCACACTCCCGATAGGAGTAAAGGCTACCCTCGATGCTGATGCGAAGACTGTAACGATCGATGAAGGAGCGGTGCGTTGACGCTCCGACGACGAATAGTCGGAGCAAATCCTCCTTTTTCACTGCATTTCCAGTCTTTCTTCTTCATGTTCCTTTCCCTATCTTATCCCGCCGTTCGATATACGTTCGGCTGCAATTCACCGGAAACAAACTTTATCTCAAACTGATACTCTATGGAAACGACCCTCGACCGGCCGCAGCATTCGCGCCAATTCAAAACACGCCGTGCTCTTAACTGGCTGACACTCGGATTCACGTACGCCGCCATGTATATGGGACGGTACAATCTTTCTTTTGCAAACAAAGCTCTCTCCGATAAATACGGTTGGGACAAGACGCAGGTCGGTGCCATCATCACAGCGGCGCTGACCATCTACGGAATTTCTGCTCTCTTCAACGGTCCTATCGCTGACCGCATCGGCGGAAGAAAAGCAATGCTTATCGGCGTGACGGGAGCGGTGATATTCAATATCGCATTCGGACTCGGCGCATATATCGGTGTGCTCGGCACCGGCGGACTGCTCATCGGATATTTCGCTACCGTGTGGGCGCTGAACATGTATTTCCAATCCTACAGTGCCCTTGCTCTCATCAAGGTGAACTCCGGCTGGTTCCATGTGCGTGAACGCGGCGTCTTCTCCGCCATCTTCGGCTCGATGATCCAGAGCGGACGTGCACTCATCTTCGTTATCGGCGGCATTGCCGTTGCATTCCTCCCGTGGGAATGGGTCTTCTTCATTCCCGCAGGCATCATGGCGATGATGGGTGTCATGACCTTCTTCTTCGTTCGCGATACACCCGGCGAAGCCGGTCTGGAAAATTTCAACACGGCGGATGCATCAAGCGGCGATACGGAAAAAGTGGACATGAAATATCTGATGAAGAAGGTCTTCACCAATCCTGTAACGCTCACCATTGCGGTTGCTGAGTTCTGTACCGGATTCGTCCGTCACGGTTTCGAACAATGGTTCCCGCGCTACATGCAGGAAGCGCAGCATCTCTCGCTTGATTCGCCTGTGTTCCAGAAAGGCGCATTGGCTGTTGTGCTTGCCGGTATCTTTGGTGCGTTCGCTGCCGGTACGATCTCGGATTGGGTCTTCAATTCCCGCCGTCCTCCCGTTGCGTTCATCGGCTATACCATTCAGATCATCTGTCTTGCCGTTGTGTGGCTTGCTCCCGGTACGGATTGGATCATCGTTGCGTTTGTCGCGAATTCGTTCGCCATCAGCATGGTCCACTCGATGCTGTCAGGTACCGCTTCGATGGACTTCGGCGGACAAAAAGCAGCAGCGTCCGCAACCGGACTCTTCGATGGAATGCAGTACATTGGTGGAGCAGCAGTCGGAATGGGAATGGGTTGGATGCTCGAATCGTTTGGCTGGGGTACGTGGGGTCCGAGTATGATCGGATTCTCCGTGATCGGCGCGATCCTGATGCTGAAATTATGGAATGTCGTACCGAAATCAGTAAAAGTAGTTCATTGAAACATCGTAAAATAGTCTCGCAAAGACGCGAAGCCGCAAAAAAATATTTGTCGATGTCTTCTGCGTCTTTGCGACTTTGCGAGAGTATGTTTTTAAATTTTCTCTCGGTAATTTGTTCTTTGGTAAGGGACTCTGCTGTGATGCAGAGGTTTTAGGCAGTATATGTGGAAAACAACGGAAGGCAGCACCGGAAGGCTTATTCAGCTTTCAATAGGATACTTTTTCTTCTATGTGATCACCGGCGTTACGGTAAAGTATTTCACGGGGAGTGCGGATGCAGGATTTCCCGGAATGAATCAGGTGGAATACCTTGTCTACAGCACCATCGGCGGAAATGCGATCGCGTTATCGGTTGCGCTCGGACTCCGGTGGTATCATCTCAAATCGAATAAACTCATCACGGTCCTGGGGATCACCTTCCCTCAGGAGATCCTCTATATCATTCCCTCGGGCATTTGTACTGCGGTCGTTATTCCGACCACCACCATGATGTATCTGCTGCCGATCTCCGTAATGGTCGCAATGGTGATCATGCGGGCGAGCATCATCATCATCAGCCGGCTGGTGGATGAAGTGCAGATCCGAAAAGGAATATTGAAGAAAAGTGTCTACGCCGAAGAGAATATAGCCGTTGTTTTTGCACTCATTGCCGCAGCGATGAATCTTATCTGGGTCGCGCCGGGCGATTTTGATTTCGTCCACTCGATTCCTGCGGTCTCCATTCTCAGCAGTTACATTATTGTCTACGCCATCCGCATCTACATCATGAACTATTACAAGAATACGCGGGCAAAAGGTGTCGCGCTGGACAATAACGGATTCTTCGCCATTGAACAGATCACCGCGACCATCGCGATGGTCTTTGCGGGATACGTCTTGTTCAACTCTCCTGAATGGTTCCAAACCACGAACGAACAGCTTATTATCTTCCGTCAGTCCATCGCAACTCCTCATTCTCAGTGGGGACTGGGTGTGCTCGCCGGGACAGCATTCGGAATGGTCGCATTCTTCTCCGTGTTCATCTTCATGTTCAAGGGGAGAACAGCGACTTTTGCTGGACTCGTCAATCGTCTGACATCGCTTGTAGCGGGAACGGCGGCAACGCTCGTTTCGTATTTCCTCTTCCAGGGAAAATTCCCGAAGACGCAGGACTGGATCTCGCTCGGCTTTATCTTCATCGCGGTATATTTCCTCTCACACGCTGAAAAGAAACGGATACACGAACTTGCCTCTGCAAAAGAGATCGAACTGAAACACAAAGGATGATGGACCGCAGTCCAGGTAAAACTATTTTTCACCACCCACCGGATGAAGCTAAATGACGACACAGCCGAACGCCACCTGGAAATTCCCCAAGGTATTTTGGACAGCGAATATCGTTGAATTGTTCGAACGTTCCGCGTATTACGCGATGTTCATTTCCATCACACTGTATCTCTCACGGGTTGTGGGATACGACGATGTGTGGGCGGCTTGGATCGCCGGAACATTCTCTGCCGGTATGTTCTTCCTGCCGCCATTCACCGGCGCGTTAGCTGATTCGATCGGCTTCCGCAGAGCCATCCTGCTCGCATTCTCGCTGCTGTTCATCGGATATATGTCGCTGGGGCTTTTTCCGTACAAAATTGCCGTCCTTCCCGCGCTGGCACTGGCGATGATCGGCGGTTCGTTCGTCAAATCCATCATCGCGGGGACGGTAGCGAAGAACACGAGTGAAGCAACACGGGCACGCGGATATTCCATCTTTTACGGAATGGTCAACGTCGGCGCATTCCTCGGAAAGACCTTCGCATATCCGCTGAGACTTCAATGGGGAGTGGAATCGATCAATTATTATTCCGCCGGTCTGTCACTTATCGCACTGGTGACCGTTTTCTTTTTCTACCGTACGGCGTCGCAAAAGGATGAGGAAGGGAAATCGTTCACCGAGGTCTGGACCGCGTTCGTCCGCGTTGTGACGAATCTCCGGTTGGTTATGCTCATCATCATCGTCACCGGATTCTGGATCATCCAACAGCAGATGTACGCCACCATGCCGAAGTATGTGCTCCGACTTGTCGGAGAAGGAGCCTCACCGGAATGGATCGCAAATGTCAATCCGTTCGTCGTTGTTACCACCGTCGTTTTCATCACTCAACTGATGAAGAACGCCAAAGCGATCACTTCCATCGCGGTCGGGATGTTTATCATGCCGTTCTCCGCTGTGGCGATGGCGAGCGGTTCGGTGATGCAGCATTCCATCGGCAACAGCATCTCGTTCTTCGGTCTCTTCTCGGCTCATCCCATTACGGTGATGATGATCGCCGGTATCGTGCTGCAGGGACTTGCAGAGAGTTTCATTGCGCCACGATATTATGAGTTCTTCTCGCTGCAGGCTCCGAAAGGAGAAGAGGGATTGTATCTGGGGTTTGGCCATCTCCATTCATTTCTTGCTTCGCTGCTTGGTTTCGGAATTTCAGGATATCTTCTGACCATGTATTGTCCCGATCCGAAGACCGTCGCGCCGGAACTGCTTTCAACTGCATACGATAAAGCACATTATATTTGGTATTATTTCTCGGCGATCGGATTTGT
>JBMOHT010000248.1:0-4800 GCA_049317705.1 Bacteroidota bacterium
TTGATGTCGTTGTACCACCCGCCGTATGTCTTGTCCCACGCATATTTATACATGAAGTCCAATCCGTACCGCGCATAGCGAAGGTAGCTCGTATCGCCGGTCATCTGGAACGCACGGATGAAGCCGTACGCATCGCGGGACTGGTTGAGCGTGTTCTTCAGAAACGGTGAGGTTGCAGCTCCCTGCCGGTTGACATTCACATAGAATCCTCCGTTCACCGGATCGTATGCTTTCATCCAGAACTTTGCGCAGCTGTCCACAAAGCCGAACATCATCTCGGGAGTTTTCAAATACGGCGAAGTGACAGTGTATTGAGGGAAGAGCTGCTGTGCGGCGATGATAATTAACAGGAGGAACGAACGCTTCATGATGGACTTTCGGGGATAAGGATTGCTATTAGCACAATGTTTCATGAAATTTACAAAAAGAAAGCGAGTAAAATGAGCACGAATGTAAAGATTCTCACCGGCATCTACACTCTCGTCTGTTCCGTCACCGTTCTGGTGATGCTGACGACCTCCTTCGAATTATTCAACGAGAAATATTTTCCGTCGTTCATGCTGGCGCAGAAATATGCGCTTCCGCTTGCGGTCTCTGCAATGGCGGTGGTCTTCCTCACCTTCTTCGAACCGGAACGTCTCTCTCAGAGAGGAACGGTCGTCATCATGCGGTTCGTCATGGCGTTGACACTGTTGATCTTCACATACTATCTCACCACGCTGGATTCGTCCGTGAATTCCGCCGGCACGCTCATCGTCTTCGGCGCACAGTGGCTCGCAACATTGGTGGAAACGTTCTATTTCCTTCAGATAAAATTCCCGGATCAGCCTAAATAGAACACGGATTAGACGGATCGGACGGATTAACACGGATAAGGAAGAAAAAAAGCAAACCACAAAGTCACAAAGGACACGAAGAACACAAAGATATTTACTGAATTCTGACAACAGCTTCGTAATTGTTCACCATGTTGGGACGGATAATTATCCGTCCCTTTTATTGTACCCTCAACTGCCACGCACTGTAAAAATGCGTGGCAGTTTCTGTTCGGACTATGCGTGGAATGTTGTTTTCGCGTTTCTTAGCGCTCTTCGCGGATATGCTTTTGCTTTTCTTTCGTGTTTATTCGTGGAATGCTCTTCTTCGTGCGTCTGAGTGTTCCTACCCTATTGAGGCTTCAATGATGATTGACTTTGCCCCAATGGATCCTTCGACTCCCTCGCCGAACAATGGCTCGGTCGCTCAGGATGACTGAAAAATTTTATTTGCGTTTATTTATGGATTGTTCTTCTTCGCGCGTCTTAGCGCTCCTCGCGGATATGCTTTTGGTTTTCTTTCGTGTTTATTCGTGTAATTCGTGGATTGTTCTTCTCTGTGTTCTCCCTGCCTGCCGGCTATAAAGCAACATCAATAGTTTAGGCAGGTGTGGCTTACAAAAAAAATCCCCTGTCCGTTTCTCACAGACAAGGGATCTCAACGCTAAACTATCACCTAATACCTAAAACCTAACACCCGCTCTTACTTCACCAGCATCATCTTCTTCGTCTCAATGAATGAACCGCTCCTCAGCTGATAGAAATAGACGCCGCTCGTCATTGTCGAGGCATTGAACGGGACTGTATAAACGCCTGCGTCTTTCTTTTCATTCATCAGCGTCGCTACCTCACGCCCCAACAGATCGTAGATCTTCAGCGTGGTCATATTCGCTGAGGAGAGCGTGAATCCGATGGTCGTTGCGGGATTGAACGGATTCGGATAATTCTGCTGCAGAATAAATTCGGATGGAATGACGGCATCGTCTGCGACTCCCATCGGACGCGAAAGGATCACGGCACCCGTAGACAGGTCGCAAAGGAAATAGAGACCATTCACCCAATTGGAAGAATCGTTCGTTACCTGGATGTTGTGAATATAGGCGACATTCCAGTAGATCTTGCTCGTGTCGTATCCTCCGGGCATCCCTCCGAACCATCCGTTCTTCGCATCATTGATCGAGAGTTCGACCCGCATTTCCGCACCCGGAGGTACGGGCAGTTTTCGGAATGCCTTTCCTCCTGCGCTTTCTGCCGCCGCCATGACTGTAGCACTCGTCGCGGCAGACTTCAGATTCAGGATCGGTTTCATTATTCTCACCCAGTTGAAATAGTTAAAATCAATATCATACACTTTATTGTCCATGTTTCCGACGCGGACTGATTTCCCCATCGTGTTTCCGTTGATGGAATAGACGAATTCCCATCCGCGGGAGCGGCCGAGCGTGTCCACGTCATAACCGGAGACACGTTTGAGCACCCGGTCCACCGGAAGATTTTTCATCGCCAATGTCTCGGCATCAGCAATGGATTCGTGCAGCATTTGCGGTGTGAAATTTATGAATGTCATGTTCAGATTCGTGATCGAGGAACCATTGACCACCACGGAATCTCCAACAGCCATCACATCGCTCCCGTTGCTGGGATCGATCTTACCGTCATGGTTCACATCCTTTACTGCGATCGGCCAGTAGACACCGTTCACCACGTACGGAATAGAGTATGTTCCGTTACTGTTCACATTCGCCCATGCAACGAATGGCGGCGCACCTTCACTCTTTTGTTCCATGATATTCTCGGACGACAGTGCCACCAAGGAACCTTCCGGTGAGACACCGGTCGATCCGCTCAGTACTGTTCCGCTGACGGAGAACGGCGGGAAATCCGCTGCCGTCGTGAAATATGAGACGAACGGTGCGGCAAGGAGCGCACCTGATTTTGTTTTCACATAGATGAATGCAATGAAGTATGCATGATTCGATTTCAGCACGGCCTTCGCATACATCGTCTTCGCATCCGCGCTGTACCAATGACCGGTGACACTGTCGATGTTCGAGAATCTCGAATCGCCGTTGCTGTTCGATTCCATGAAGACCGTGTCGATGGCTTCACTGAACGTGACGCTGACTGTTGAAGCGAGCGGTACATTCTTTGCATTGTTCGCCGGCACCGTTGAAACGACCGTCACCTGCGCGGCAATGAACACCGGAAGAATGAAGAATAATAGATAAAGATATTTCATGACCCCTCCATTGGGATGTGTGGATGATTTGTTCGTCCGGTCAACAGATTGATACTCATCAGTCGTCAGAGGTGTTGATGGAACGAACACATTTCTGAGAGCTAACAAGATCGGGGGCGGGGAGATCCCTGGAGGATGTTAGAGAGAGTCCGGTGTGGTGGACTGCTCTTTTATTCTGTACTAAAGTATACCTTTTTTGAAATGCAGTCAAGGTATCGAATATCACACATCGGAGCGTTGAATCCGATTTCCATTTTTTCTTAATCTATTATTTATTCGAAAGGATTGTTCTGTTCGAATTTGTTCGATAAATCCATCCAAATACCGGCTTTCTTCATACTCAACACATCCACTTTCCAATTCATTCTTATCCTGTTTTTCGTATATTCTCAAACGAACGACCATTGTCAATTTTCCAACATCAATTATCAATTGCTCTTATGATCCTCTCCGACAAAAAGATCCTCGCCGAAATGAAGAAAGGGACCATCGTCATCACACCGTTCAGCCGGAAGTTCCTCGGCTCGAACAGTTACGACGTCCATCTCGGAAAATACCTTGCGATGTATGAGGACGAGATCCTCGATGCGAAGGTCCACAACAAAGTGCGGCATTTCGAGATACCGAAAGAAGGACTCATCCTCGTCCCGAGTAAACTGTATCTCGGTGTCACTGAGGAGTATACTGAGTCGCATGCACATGTCCCCTTCCTCGAAGGAAAAAGCTCCATCGGACGCCTCGGCATCGACATTCACGCTACGGCGGGGAAAGGGGACATCGGCTTCTGCAATACGTGGACCCTCGAGATCTCCGTCCGCCAGCCGGTGAAAGTGTATGCGGGAATGCCGATCGGGCAGCTGATCTATTTTGCGGTGGACGGCGAAGTGGAAGTGCTCTATAATAAGAAGAAGAATGCCAAGTATAATGGACGGACCATCAAGCCGGTGGAATCGATGATGTGGAAGAACTTCAAAAAATAATGCATGGCGATGTTTTTACCACAAAGACACAAAGAACACTAAGAGCACAAAAAAGAAATTGGAGGAATGATGGACTACATCTCTTGCTGACTTTCAAAAGATGTGGTCCATCTGATGAAAAACATTTTTATTTGTGAATTGTTTTTCATCGCGATTCTTCGCGTCCTTCGCGGACGATTGTTTCGCGTATCACTTTGATGATCTTTAATTTGTGTCTATTCGTGTTATTCGTGGATGGATTTATTAACAAGGATTAAACCCGTTTTTGTTTTTGCCTCTCACCCATTTTTCCGCTACTTTCTTCTATCAATTTTTCCATTTTTCCTGAGGAGTGTATGAAACGAAGCATCCAATTCATCGTTCTGTTCCTGTCATTCATGCTCGCACTGCAGGCACAGACCAAACGTCCCCTGCAGTTGGAGGATATGTTCAACATCAAACGCGTGAGCGATCCGCAGCTCTCGCCGGACGGAAAGACCGTCGCGTATGTCATCGGCGTGGTGGACAAAGCCGCCAACCGGACGAACACCGATATCTGGCTCGTCCCCGCAGCCGGCGGAAATTCCACACAGTTGACGAACTCGCCGAAAGCAGACCGTCATCCCCGCTGGTCGCCGGACGGCAAGACCATCGCATTCGAATCCAACCGGAACGGTTCACTGCAGATCTTCACCATCAATGTCGCCACCGGAGAAACAAAACAAGTGACGAACATCTCCAGCGAAGCAAGCGGCGCTATTTGGTCTGCGGACGGAAAACAGCTCGC
>JBMOHT010000249.1:0-4678 GCA_049317705.1 Bacteroidota bacterium
ATTCGTTCGATGATCTGCCGGCGTATACTCGGGTGTTCGGCACCTATGCCAGCGATGCATCATCGGAGGTGATTCTCCATTTGGATGAGGATCCTTCGAGCGGACCGACGAACCACACTCCGATCGGTTTTGCTGTCTTCGATCATTCATTGAAGGGAAATAATGGCTACCGTAATGCGATGAATTTCGGTCCGGGAAGATTCGGATCGGCAGTCTCACCCAACGATACGAATCTTGTCGTGAAGATCGAGGATGATGCAATGCTGCATTCATCTGCATTCACCATCGAAGGCTGGTTCAACTTCGACAGTAATACCGGCAACAAAGTGCTGCTGGCAAAGACAGTAGGGTCCGGAACGAATAACTCCTACATCATTTATTACACGAACGGCGGATTGTTTGCCGCAATCGGTAATGCGGCGGCAATGGGACCCATCCTCGGTGCTCCATTTACCCCCACGGTCGGAAAATGGTATCACATCGCCTATTCGTTCGATGACAATACCAATGTGCATTCATTGTATGTGAACGGTCTGTTGGCCGCGTCGGGAGCGAACGTTGTCCCGATCGGATATGACAATCATCCCGTGGTCATCGGCGGTGAGCATGAGAATGAAGTTCTCTCCAATTTCTTTGACGGCAAAGTTGATGAGGTCCGGGTCTCATCATCGCTTCGGAATCCTTCCGAATTCAATCTTCAGCTTCCTCCCGCGAATATCACTGCAACAGCGGCGGATACGGTCGTGAGTCTCGCGTGGTCAGCCGGCGGGGGAACTGTTCCGGCTTCACGGTACCGTATCTACCGGGGTGCCGATTCCACTTCAATGACACTTGTCGATTCATCGTATACGACCGGCTTTACAGAAACACTGCCGAACGGCCCTGCTGTCTATTATTATAGAGCGGTAACGGTCGATTCCACCGGATTCGAGAGTATGAAGAGTTTTGCCGCTGCCGATACTGTCTTCGATGTTCTTCCTCCGGCTGCTCCCGTAAATATTGCTGCACTTGCGCAGGACAGTCAGGTGCAGGTGACGTGGAGTCCGACCGCAGCAACGGACTTCAAAAAATATTATATCTACGGCGGAACAGTGCCGAATCCTTCTTCACTCATCGATTCAACCTCTGTCATTGACGATACGGTGAAGATCTATTCAGGCCTGACGAATTATACCCCGTATTATTATCGAGTTACCGTAGCCGATACCAACGGGAATATCAGCGGTTTCTCCGGCGATGCCTCGGGAATGCCGTTCGATCAGACACCGCCGGCAGCGCTCACTTCGTTGACGGCAGTGCCGCATGACGGGTCCATCGATCTCAGCTGGAGCGTTAGCGGAGCACCGGACTTCATGAAGTATTATGTGTACGGCGGGCCCACACCGAATCCGATCACGCGGATCGATTCGCTGTTCTTGTCAAATTTAAATTCGACGACAATAAGCGGGCTGACGAACTATACGAATTACTATTTCCGCGTAACGGCAATGGACCTGAACGGGAATGAAAGTAATTATTCGAACGAAGTATCGGAAACGCCGGTGGATCTGACTCCGCCCGCAGCGCCGCAGAATCTTACCGCAGTAGTGCATGACGGACAGCTCGATCTTCACTGGAATCCGAATGCCGAAGGTGATTTTGGTAAGTACTATGTTTTCTTCGACATCAATCCGAATCCGACCAACAGACTCGATTCGACGAGTGCCGATGTGAATGACACGGTGCGAACCCTTTACGGTCTGACGAATTACCAGCCGTATCACATCCGCATTGCCGCGGTCGATCAGCATGGGAATGTCGGTCCGTATTCAAGCGAGATCACAGCCACCACGGTAGATCAGACTCCCCCGGCGTTCGTTCAATATCCTGTTGCAGTATCCGGCAATCATCAAGTTGTGCTGCATTGGAATCCGAATTCCGAGAGTGATTTTTCAAAATACTACATCTACACCGGATTGACATCGAGTCCGACAACGCTGATCGATTCCGCGATCGCCGGAGTGAATGATACCTCGAAGACGATCACCGGTTTGATGAACGGGACACAATATTATTTCCGTTTGAGAACGGTCGATACGAGCGGTAACATCAGCGCCTATTCCATCGATGTCTTTGCAACACCGGCGGATGTGACGCCGCCGTCCGCACCGCAGAATCTTACGGCGTCAGCAGGGGATGCTCAAACGACCATCCATTGGAATCCGAACGGAGAGAGTGATTTTGCAAAATACTACATCTACCGCGGAACTTCGCCGAATCCGACGACTGCATTCGATTCAACGAGTATTATCACCGATACGCTGAAGACATATTCGGGATTGACGAATTACCAGCATTACTATTTCCGCATCGCGGCGGCGGACAGCACCGGAAACATCAGCGGATATTCGAATGAAGTGCAGACAACTCCGTACGATCTGACGGCGCTCCTTGCTCCGCAAAGCGTAGCGGCTGTTGCGGGGGACGGTCAGGTGACACTACACTGGGACGAGAACGTTGAAGGTGATTTCAAACGCTATGTGATCTTTGCCGGCACGACTCCGAATCCGGTCACACGATACGATTCCACAACGATCATTCTTGACACGCTGAAGATCTATACCGGACTCACGAATTATCAGACCTATTATTTCCGGATCGTCTCCGAAGATACCAGCGGAAATATCAGTCCGTTCTCCAACGAGGTGAGCGTAATGCCGGTCGATCTGACACCTCCCGCTGCACCGCATCAGTTGGCCGCTGTCGCAGGAGATGGGCAGGTGACCATCCATTGGAATCCGAACTCCGAAACGGATTTCAAAAAATATTATATCTATCAGGGAACCTCACCGAATCCGACGATGCTCTTCGATTCCGGTTCTACGGTGATCGATACGATCAAAACGTATGAAGGGATGACGAATAATCAAACGGTCTATTTCCGAATTGCGGCGAGGGACACGAGCGGAAATGTCGGGCCATATTCCAACGAAGTTGCGGTCACCCCGTATGATCAAACTGTTCCGGCGGATCCGTCCGCGCTTATTGCAAGAATTGGAAATGGTCAGCTACAGCTTCAATGGTATGGTGTCAGTGATAACGATTTCATGCGCTATAGGATCTATGCGGGGCTTTCATCGAATCCTTCTACGGTGATGGACTCGACGCATGCCGGTGATAAGTTCGATACCTATGTTGTTTTGAAAGGATTGACAAACGGTCTGCAATACTATGTCCGGATCACGGCGGTGGACAGCACGGGAAATGAAAGTTCGTTCAGTAATGAAGTGTCTGGTATTCCCTCACTCTTCACGGAATTGAAAGAACTGAATCCTGATTCAAACACGGTCGTCCTGCTTCATATGAATGAATCGACCCTTGGTTTGGTGGAGGATGCGAGCGGATGGAACAACCACGGAACAGCGTTTTCCGGCTCGTCTGTGAATCCGTCGGGACGCTTCGGTTGGGGGCGGTCATATGACGGGTCCGGCTCGGCAACGGTAGATATCCCCGCATCACCCAGTGTTACATTCGGAGCAGGAGATTTTACTGCTGAAATGTTCTTTAAGACCTCGAATACCGATGCCACTCAGCGGCTGTTCTTCCGATTCAACGGTTCTTCAAATAAGAGTTGGACGGTGAACCTTGGATTTGGCGCACCGTTGGGTGTCTTGAATTTCGAAGGTTTGGGTACTCCGTCGATCAACGGCTCAACATTGCTGAATGACGGACGTTGGCATCATATTGCGGCGGTCAGGAACGGGAATACCGTCCATCTCTATGCGGACGGACGTCTTGAAGGATCAGGTCCGGTGATCATGCCGGATACTGCCGGAGGTTCACTGTTCGTCGGCGGAAACAATTTCAACCCGACCGGAATGATGGACGAAGTTCGGGTCTCCAATATCGCGCGAAATCCATTTTCCTTCAATCTGCAGCTTGCTCCGGTGAATCTCGCTGCGACCGCTGCCGGAACGAACGTCAATCTTACATGGGCAAACGGAGGCGGTCTTGCCCCGCTGCGGAGATATTATATCTACCGCGGAACGGATTCTACGTCCATGACCGCGATCGATTCCACTGTCAATCTGAACTATTCAGATGCAGGACTCGCATCGAGCACGGAATATTTTTACAGGATCACAGCAAAGGATTCTTCCGGATTCGAAGGGGCCCGCAGTTTTGCTGCAGCGGCTGTCACAGCGGATATGGATCCTCCTGCAATTCCGCAGAATCTTCTGTCGGCGGCCGGTGACGGCGCTGTGACACTTCATTGGAATCCGAACACCGAATCCGATCTTGCAAAATACTATATCTATGCGGGAACGGCGATCTATCCTACAACGATCGTAGATTCCACCTGCGGCGGTTTGAATGATACTCTTAAGACGATCACCGGACTGACGAACGATCAGCAGTATTACTTCCGCGTGACCGCTGTTGATACCAACGGGAATATCAGCGGTTACTCCGATCAGATCGGCGCAATGCCGAAAGATATCACGCCTCCGGCGGTTCCCGCAGGATTCTATGCTCTGGTAAACAATGGTCTCATAACATTGAAATGGAAACAGAACCATGAACCGGACCTAAAGAAGTACCGCATCTATTATCATCCGAATCTCGGAACGATCGTGCCGTTGGACAGCACTGTTACGGGTGCCGACACTTCTAAGTCCTTCGGCGGATTTGCCTACGG
>JBMOHT010000250.1:0-4634 GCA_049317705.1 Bacteroidota bacterium
GAACAATTAACAGTGCCGATCAAAATATTTGTCCCTGGGAAAAAATCTCTTTCAATCGTTGTACGGAATTTCAAATCAGCGGTGACCATATTTGTTAGACGGGATCGTCCGGGAATGAAGATATGGCAATCCAGATTCTACGACAGGATCATTCGAAATGAAAAGGAATTGCATGCGATACGGAAATATATTGCAGACAATCCACTGAATTGGTCAAGAAATAAGAATGATGTTGAAAATAACAACATGTAAAACAACAAGGGACGGTCATGAGACCGTCCCTACATTAAATATCCGTGATAATACGTTCTTTCCGTGCCATCCGTGTTCTTTTCCCATGGCTCTTCTTTGCGTCTTAGCGACTTGCCGCCTTGGGGCTTTGCGAGAGTCTGCTTTTGCTCTTCTTTGTGGCTTTGTGTGCCAATTTCCTATCCGTGAACATCCGCCTGATCCGTTTCATCCGTGTTCTATTGCAAATGCTCTTTTTTGCTTCTCCGCGTCTCTGCGGTGATTGTTTTTACAATTCGGTCCGAGCAATCGCTCGGACCTACATTACTTATCCGTGAATATCCGTCTGATCTGTCTGATCCGTGTTCTATTGAATTAGGTTTTTCTTTGCGCCTTAGCGTCTCCGCGGTCAATGCTCCTAACATAAGGTCTGAGCAATCGCTCGGACCTACATTTTCTATCCGTGAAAATCCATTCTTTCCGTGTCATCAGTGTTCTATTCCAATTGCTCTTCTTTGTGCCTTTGTGTGAATCGTTTTTTTGCGCGTTCCATTATCGAACATCGTACCGTAAGAACCGCACGAACGCCCCCGCAAACGCAGCGAGGGAGAAAATTCCCAGCAATCCGAAATCGATGACCGCCGGTGTTACCGCATCGCGGAATGTATGCTGCGGATGTTCGAACCGCGGCATGTCGGATGTATCCAGAACCCCTTTTTCGCGTCCGGTATCGATCTTCACTCCCGAGTCGGAATCCATCGTGATGCGTATCCCGCCGATTCCGCCGTTTTCCTTTTGCTTCTTATCCTTATATGCGCTGAATATAGGACGGTAGGTATTGAGCGCATCCTCATACCGTTGTTTCAATGCAATATCCGTCCCGGCCAGATTCATCGCTGCCAATTGGAAGGCAGAGGCGGGGGAGAAACGGGAAAGCAGAAGAGCGAACCGTTCCTGTTCCGCTTTTTTGTTGCGGAGCTCTTCGTTCACCTTTGCGGAGTAATCGTCGATATCTTTTTGCACATCCTTTCTGTCCTTGTCATCCTCTTCCATCCATTGCCACATATGTTCCTCGCGGAATGCTTCGCGTTCTTCCTTGCTCATTCCTTCGGACGGAGCGTTGCGCTGTTTCCACTTTTCCTGCATCACGTTCTCGTATCGGGACCAGCGGTCCTTGGAGAATGTCTCCCGCTGCCCTTCCGCCTCCGCCACGGTCGGCACAGTGATGATCTGTCCCGCTATGGTCGCGCCGGCGCGCGGGACGATGAAGACGAGGCAGACCCAGATGACGAGCGAGAAGAGGAAGGATGTTGACGAACGTTTTGTCATCGTCGACAGGAATATCCCGAGCGAGATGAAGAACGTGAGATATAGCAGAGCGGCGCCGAACAGCGTCGTCAGTTTCAGCCAGTCATCACCGGTCATCGGCACATTCCACAGCAGCAGGATCAGCAGGGAAAGGAGCATCGGAATGAGCAGCGGTATCACAAGACCGAACAACGAACCGATGAATTTGCCGATGATGTATTTCGTGCGTGGGACCGCATTGCTGAATGTGAGCTGGAGTGTTCCGCGTTCCGCTTCGCCGTTGATGGAATCGTACGTGAAAAGGATCGCCAGCAGCGAGAAGACCACCGTGACGATGAATGAGAAATCGACAAAACGGAACACGGCATAGATCGGATCGTCCGAATACGTGCTGTGCATCAGCTTGATGCCGTTGAAACTGTTCACGGCGGAGATCCTGCCGATGTCGTTGTTCACGCCCGAGACGAATATCTGCATCGGGTCCGGCATGCGCAGGATCTTGTTGTTCAATCCCATCCATCCTCGCGCCTCGCGCATCTCCTGCTGCACCAGCTGCGTGGTCGTCTCATACTGCCGCGATGCCTTAGTGTATTGATCGATCCCGACGACAACGCTGAGCAGGAGCAGAACCGAGACGACAGCGAATGTGATCGAGAACTTCGGACTGAAGAAGATGTTCTTCAATTCATGGGTGATAAGTGTTGATAACATTTATTTTCCTTTTGAGATTTTGATCTTTCTGTTTTCTTTTCCGTTCAGATCCACTCTTTTTGATTAATCCGCGTTCTATTCTATTCTTTTGCGGCTTAGCGTCTTTGCGGTGATCGATTCTACAACGCTGGTCCGGACAGGTGTCCGGACCTACTTTTCTTATCCGTGTGAATCAATTCTTTCCGTCTAATCCGTGTGCTATTTAACGTACATCATATCGTTTGAACGCCGCAAGCGCTCCCGCAAAGAAGAGCAGATTGAATGCCGCCAGCACTCCCGCGTATCCCGCAAAATATCCCAATCCTGATGAGGACGGCAGAGGAGTGAAATTGAACTGCGGAAGCTCGCCAATATTGATCGGTTTGGGCTTTGCCGCATTATCATCGGTCACCATGCGGAAGACCATCGAAAGTCCTCCGGTGTTCATCCCGGTCTTTTCCTTCATGAACTTCGCATATTCCTGCTGATAGCTCCGTGACTGCGCCATATATTCCTGCTCAAGCCTGAGGGATGTTCCGGTGATCTCTGATGCCGCAAGCGTGAACAGTGCGGAGGGGGAGACCGCGGAAAAGAATTGGGCCAGCTGCTGCTGTTCGGACTGACGGTTCTTCCGGTCCTCATTCAGACGCGCGGCAAGTTCGTTGAATTTCTTATCGCGCTCATCGGCAAGATTCTGCATGAACTTGTTGAATTCGCCCATCACCATCTGCATGTCCTGCGATTTCGGCGGGACGAATGAATTCATCTTTGCCCGGTCCTCATTCCAGATCTGGGACATGAAACGGCTCTTCTGTGAATTGATATCATCCAGACTCGGTACCTTCACAAACAGGTCCGCTCCCACCACGGAAAGCCGGGGAAGGATCATCACCATCAAGATCCATAGCGAGAGCAGGACCAGAAATGATGTCGATGACTTTTCAGTCTTTGCCGAGACAAATAATGCAAGGGAGAGGAACACACCGACGGACAACAATCCCGCAGCAATGATCAGTGTCAGTTTCATCCATTCATCCGTAGTCAGTGCGATATTGAACGCAGGAAGGAAGAGAACGCCGATGAGGATCGGCAGCAATAATGGTACGGCGAGCGCGAGGAACGACCCGATGAATTTCGCCGTTGTATACTGCGCTCTCGGAACGGCATTCGAGAATGTCAGCCGGAGTGTTCCGCGTTCCTTCTCACCGTTGATCAGATCGTATCCGAAGAGGATCGCGAACAGAGACAGGACGATGGAGAAGATGAACTCCAGATCAAGGAAGCGGAACATCGCAAAGATCGGATCATCGCCGTACCGGCTGTCCTCGCTCTGCAATTCGCCGCGGCCCCGGACTTCGATCGTCCGGCCGATATCGTTCGACACTCCGCTGACGAGTGTCGCGAGAGGCTGAGGAGGAAGGAATATCTTGTATCCCTGCACCCTCATCCAGTCCGTGATCCCTTCGTATTGGCGAACGTTCGCCGTCTTCGATGCTTCATACTGCGACTGTGCCACCTGGTAATTTCGGACTCCGATGTAGAACGACAGCAGGATCAGAATGGAACAGATGCTGAAAGTGACCGCAAATTTGGTTGAACTGATGATATCCTTCAGTTCTTTTTCAATGATGAGCTTGAGCATAATTCCTCCAATGGTTCAAGAAGTGAGTCAGATCGAAAAATAGTTCGGTCACCCTGAGCGACCCCGACGTTCTTTGTCGGGGGAGTCGAAGGGTCCGATGCTACTCCCTCACCCCCGCCATATAATTCATATACAATTTTTCCAGATCCTCACCCGAAAGTTCTTCCCGCTTCTTCTGCATCACCAATTCTCCCTGACGCATGATGCCGATGGTATCAGCGGATTCCTTCGCGCGGAAAATGTCGTGCGTGGACATGAGGATCGCTTTCCCTTCGTTCCGCAATGACTCGAGCAGCTGCATGAATTCAAAACCGGATTTGGGATCGAGTCCTGATGTCGGCTCATCCAGCAATATCGCCGGCGCGTCCTTTAGGATAGCGATGGCAATTCCGCATTTTTGCCGCATTCCTTTAGAGAATCCTTTGAGCTTCTTGTTGTGCGCCTCTTCCTGAAGTCCCACACGCAGAAGCACGTTGCGGTAATCATCTTTGGTGTAGTTCGTTTTCCCGCCAAGGCGGACAAAGTAATCGAGATTTTGTATCGCGGTAAAATTCGTGTAAAGCATCACATTCTCCGAGACGAATGCCACGTGCTGCTTCGCTTTCAGCGGCTCGGTGTGTGTCGGGATCCCCGCGATGCGTGCTTCGCCGGAGGTCGGCTCCAGAAAATTGAGAAAGATGTTGATGGTGGTCGTCTTTCCCGCGCCGTTCCCGCCGAGCATTGCAAAGATCTCGCCGGGTCGGACGGAGAATGAGACATTATTGAC
>JBMOHT010000251.1:0-4611 GCA_049317705.1 Bacteroidota bacterium
CGAACCGGTCTCGACCTGTGTCCACGAGATCTTGGAATTCACTCCGGCACATTTCCCGCGTTTCGTTACAAAATTATAGATACCACCTTTGCCGTTCTTATCACCGGCATACCAGTTCTGGACTGTGGAGTATTTCACTTCCGCATTGTCCATCGCCACCAGTTCAACAACGGCAGCATGCAGTTGATTCTCATCGCGCATCGGGGCGGTACATCCTTCAAGATAACTGACGGATGCACCCTCATCTGCAACGATGAGCGTCCGTTCGAACTGACCGGTGTTCGATGCGTTGATACGGAAATACGTGGAGAGCTCCATCGGACAGCGGACCCCCTTCGGAATGTAGCAGAACGAGCCGTCGCTGAACACAGCGGAGTTCAGTGCCGCAAAATAATTATCCGCATACGGAACGACCGAGCCGAGATATTTCTTCACCAGTTCGGGATGTTCATGCACTGCTTCGGAGAATGAGCAGAAGATGATCCCTTTCTCTTTCAGCGTCTCTTTGAATGTGGTCGCCACCGAAACGGAATCGAACACCGCATCCACTGCAACTCCGTTCAACCGCTTCTGTTCCGTGAGCGAGATGCCAAGTTTCTCATACGTCTCGAGCAGGATCGGATCGACCTCGTCCAGACTGTTCAGTTTCTTTACCTGTTTCGGTGCTGAATAATAACTGACGGACTGATAATCGATCTTTGCATATTTCAGATTCGGCCAGCGCGGTTCTTCCATCGTGAGCCATGTGCGGTAAGCTTTCAGGCGCCATTCAGTGAGCCACTCGGGTTCATTCTTCTTCTTCGAGATCAACCGGACGACATCTTCGCTCAATCCGGGAGGGATCGTGTCGGTCTCGATATTGGTCGTGAATCCGTATTTATATTCCTGCGATACTAATTCTTCAATTGTTTCTGACATTATTCTCTCATTTTAATTTGGAGATTGATTCGTCATCGCAAACCACACAATGACTTGAAAAATAATTCTTACAACTTATGCACGATGCTCGCAAAGACGCTAAGACGCAAAGAAAAAATATTTATTAAATCCTTTGCGGTTTTGCGACTTTGCGAGAGATGTTTTTAAACGCCGAACGAACTGCCGCAGCCGCAAGTCTTCGCTGCCTGAGGATTGTTGAACACGAAACCTCGTCCATTCAACCCATCGGTGAAATCCAGCGTTGTGCCGGAAAGATAAAACATGCTCTTTTGATCAACGAGGATCTTCACACCGTGCTTTTCAAGGATGATATCTTTCTCTTTCACGACATCATCGAAAGCAAGAACATACGAGAGTCCTGAACATCCTCCCCCTTTCACTCCAAGACGAAGGGAATGGGTCTCGGGAATACTGTTGGTCTGTTTGATCGAGAATACTTCCTGTGCAGCCCGTTCCGTAAGGATGATATCATCATCGAGTGCGGTCGGAGCGTTTTGGGTCATGACTTCGGACATACTGTCTCTCCTGATTTGATTAACTTACTTTTTTAATGGCGTAATCGGGGTAATTCAACATCCAGGTCTGCATATTCAGTTTCTTCAGGATGTTCTTCTTTTCAAAATGCAACGCAACTTCACGTGCGACTGTTTCTGCTTCTGTCTGACCGACCTTTACTTTTTTCCTCTTTAAGAATTCCATCACTGCAAAATGCAGGTCCCGGAAGAAGATATTCGAAAGATGGATCAGTTGAGCCCGAGTCTTCATATAATTTAAGAACTCAACCTGGTTACCGATGATATATTGCGATTTCTTGAATTTAATATTCATGATGCGCCTACAATTGAATGTTCTTTGAGTGAAGCAATAGCGGAATGGATCTTTTTTGCAGTATACAATATTTCATCTTCTGTTGTAAAACGTCCGAGTCCGAACCGGATCGTAGATTTCCCTGCGTCAGCATCCAATCCAACCGCATGCAGCACGTGGGAATATTCCTGATCACCGATCTCTTCGGATGTGCAAGCGGAACCGGCGGAGACCGCAACATCATTCATCGCCGTCATCAGCCTGTCAGCATTGATGCCGTGGAAAGTAACATTGAGATTGTTCGGCAATCGGTTGGATTGATCTCCATTGACTGAAATGGAATCATGCTTCGTGATCTCCGTCTGCAAAAGGTCGCGTAACATGGTCAATCTTGTATTCTCTTCATCCATCTCGGTGACTGCGATCTGCGCAGCTTTACCGAATCCGACGATCCCTGCTACATTCAATGTACCGGACCGGAGTCCGTGCTCATGTCCTGCTCCATCGATCTGCGGTATCACTGCGACTCGCGGATTACGGGAACGGATATATAACGCCCCGACACCTTTCGGACCGTAGATCTTATGAGAAGCACAGGAAAGAAGATCGATATGCATCTCCTCTACATTCATCTTCACTCGTCCAATTGCCTGAGTAGCATCGGTGTGGAACAGAACTCCGCGTTCTTTACACAATGCACCGATCTCCTGCAGCGGCTGTATGGTCCCGATCTCATTGTTCGCCGCCATCACCGATACGAGGATCGTTTGTTCAGTGATCGCATTACGGATGGAATCGACACTCACTCTTCCCAATGGATCGACCGGAAGATATGTCACTGTAAATCCGTTGCTCTCCAAATTCCTGCAGGATTCAAGGACACATTTGTGTTCCGTCTGCACAGTGATGATATGTTTCCCTTTTGAAAAATAAGCATCTGCAATACCTTTAATGGCGAGATTATTCGATTCCGTCGCTCCGCTTGTAAAGATGATCTCGTGGGATCGTGCACCGATCGCATCCGCTATTTTTTTTCGGGAATTTTCGACCGCCTCTTTTGCTATCCATCCGAATCGGTGCTGAAGACTTGCGGCGTTGCCGAAGTGCTCCGTGAAATACGGCATCATCGCTTCCAGCACACGCGGATCGACCGGTGTGGTAGCGTGATAGTCCATATAGACAGGAGTCTTAACCATTAGACGATCTCAGAGACTTTCATGGAATTAAAGACATGTTCAAGATTATGTTGGATCTTTCCGAGAGGATTCTTGATTGTGCAGTTCTCGAAGATTGAACAATTCTGCGGTTCCTCGGCGAAACATTGAGCGATTCCCACTTGCGTCCCTTCGATCACGGAGATCACATCCATCACGGAGATCTCATCAGCTTTGCGGGAAAGAGTATATCCTCCCATCGCTCCCTGGTGTGAAGTGATCAATTTTCCCTTCGTCAACTTCTGCATCACCTTGGCCAGAACATCGGAAGGAACAGAATACCGTTCAGAGATGTCCTTCACGGTAGAGATCTGATTGTTCACCGACGCAATGTGACGGATGGCGATGAGTCCATATTCAACTTTTTTTGATAGCTTCAGCATAATGGGTTAATTCAAATACGACTTGCATAGTCCTATTTCATTCCAAAAAAATAGAAGAACTTGTGAATATTAACAATGTTGCGAACAATATTGTTTCATCGGCTCTTCTTCTCCCATAATATATCTGATTTTACCTTGAAATTCAAAGCTTTTGAAAAGAAAAAAATTGCGAAACTTGGCGCAGAAATTGCGATATTCTATTGTATTAATTCACCTTAGCACACAAATGAACTCTAAAGCATCACTTTAATTTATGATTACCAATCAATTTTCAGAAATTTTGGGCGATATTACCCTTTCTAAGAAAGATTCGGACGGATTCCATACCATAGCGGTGGTGGGATTGGGCGTCATGGGTCAGGGAATAGCGCAATCCATCGCGACCGCAGGAATCGAAGTAGTGGTCGTGGAGAAATCGGAAAAGAAGCTCGCACATCAGATCCGCGTGATGGAAGAATCGCTTGAGAACGACATTCAGCGGTGGACCATGACAAAGAGCGAGAAACGCGCCATCCTCTCTCGCATTAAAGGTTCAACCGACATATCCGTTGTTGCGAACATTCCCATCATCATCGAAGCGGTGGATGAGAACTTCGAATTGAAACGGAAACTGTTCCACGAACTGGACCAGCTCTGCACACCGAACACGATCCTCATTTCGAATACATCGACATTGAATCTGTCGAAACTTGCCGCCGCAACGAAACGGGCGGACAAAGTGATCGGAATGCACTTCCTGAATCCAGTGCCGAAAGTACCGCTCGTTGAACTCGTCCGCGGAATGAAGACATCGGACGAGACCTTCAATTCCGTACAGACACTCGCCACCCGGCTCGGTAAGACCCCGATCGAAGTATTCGAATATCCGGGATTTGTCACTACGCGTATCATCATCCCGCTGTTGAATGAAGCGATGTACATTTTAATGGAAGGTGTCGCCTCCGCGGAGAGCATCGATACGGCCATGAGACTCGGTTACGAGTTCCGTTACGGACCGTTGGAACTTGCGGATATGATGGGACTCGATGAAGTGCTGGCGTGGATGGATTCACTCTTCCATGAACTCGGCGAAGCAAAATACCGTCCCTGCCCTCTCCTTCGGCAGATGGTACGGAAAGGAAAGCTCGGCAAGAAGATGGGCGAAGGATTTTTCAAATATGATGACCATGGAAAGAAACTATGAATAT
This sequence comes from Bacteroidota bacterium, assembly GCA_049317705.1. Classification (GTDB taxonomy): domain Bacteria; phylum Bacteroidota; class Ignavibacteria; order UBA10030; family UBA8401; genus UBA8401. Next base: position 4,531 of record JBMOHT010000251.1, read on the forward strand.
ATTAGTCCTGAATTGCGGAAGTTCTTCCGTAAAGTATCAATTGATCGATGTTGACAAAAAGAATTTTTTAGCGAAAGGAAG
>JBMOHT010000252.1:0-4591 GCA_049317705.1 Bacteroidota bacterium
AAAGATGAAGAGATTCAGATATGTGAAGAATCTCCAGAACCCTGCATCACCATGCATATAACCGATGGAATAGAGATGGATGAGACTTCCAACGCCGGTGATGATGAGCGTCATTAAGATAGAGAGCTGATCGACCTGATATGCTACATTCACCGAGAATGAACCAGCATTGATCCATTGGAAAACGGTGACGATGTGTTTCCGTTCTTCCGCCGGCATGCCGAGCATTTCGAAGAAAATGAGCAGTGCAATAACGAATGATGATGCTACGGCCAGTGTTCCGATTCCGCCGACGATCGACTCATTTTTGATCTTTCGTCCTAAGAGTCCGTTGACCAGGAATCCGATCAGCGGCAGGAGGACGATAAAAGGGGCAAGTGAATACATATTTGTAAGGTTACGTGGATGTCAGAAAAAATAAATCAAATTACAAGAATACAAGTTTGATTGATCACCATTTCAGGATGTTGATCTCGTCGATATTCACCGTCTGTTTATTACGGAACAGTGAGATAATGATCGCAAGACCCACGGCAGCTTCCGCCGCGGCCACGACCATCACAAAGAAGACGAGCATTTGTCCGGTCGCATCGCCGATATACTGAGCGAATGCTACGAGAGTAAGATTGACGGCGTTCAGCATCAGTTCGATGCACATGAACACAACGATCGCATTCCGGCGGACGACCACACCGAGCACTCCGCACGAGAAGAGGAACGCCGAAAGCAAAAGGTAATGACCTAATGGTATCATAATTTTATCGATCTCTCGCAGAGCCGCGGAGGCGCAAAGGTCATTTGGATTACTTCTTTGCGTCTTTGCGCCTTGGCGAGAGACATGGTTGTTATTGGACTAGTTTTTTCTTCGCCAGCAGCACCGCGCCGATAATGGCGGCGAGCAGCAGGAACGATGTTATCTCGAACGGAAACAGGAATTTCGTAAAGAGCACTTTCCCGATATATTCCACCGTTCCCATTTCAACGGATGCGGGGGACAATTGTGTTGCCGATGGGCTGTTGAATCCGAAAATATAGAGCAATTCGACCAGCAGAGCGACGGAAAATGCGATACCGAAATACATCCGGAGTCCCAGATGTTCAACCAAACGCTTATCATCCCCCAGATTCAGCAGCATGATCACGAACAGGAACAGGACCATGATTGCGCCGGCATAGACAAGGATATGCACCATTGCGATGAACTGTGCATTCAGAGTAAGATAGAGGCCGCCGAGACAGAAAAAATTGAGGATAAGATAGAGAGCGCTGTTGACAGGGTTTCGCTGGAGAAGCATCATCACTGCAGAAAAGACCGTGATGCCTGCGAGGAAATAAAACACACCTTGTTCAAAAGTCATCGGGAATAACAGTTTTGTTGAAGTGAATGTTGAAAATTGACGGCTAAATATAAGGTTACTTCGCCTGATAAGCAAAAGATTTTCGGGTGCGCCTGCGGCTACACCTCACAGGTTTTATAAACCTGTGAGGTGTAATGGAAAGCATGACTGGATTACGAAAATGACTTTTAATAAAAAAAAACCTGCCAAGTCTTAAAGACTTGGCAGGTTTTAATTGGCTCCTTTGATAACCTTGTCAAGGCTTGAAGAAAAACGATATAGCCTTGACAAGGTTAGAGCTTATAACTTCGGCATCGGTCCAAGCACATCAGCCGGAACCAAATTGATGATCTTCCCGACCTTTGTCTCTTTTATTCCCTTCTCTACTTTCGCCTTATCCCCCACGATGATGATCGCCAGGTCATCCGTATCGACATATTTCTTCGCAACCCGTCGGACATCGTCCTTCGTCACCGCCATTACTTTAGCGATATATTCGTTGAAGTAATTTTCGGGAAGATTATAGTCGATCAATTCGGCGATCTGAGCAGCAATGGAACCGACACTGCTGAAATTGTCCGGGTAACCGAGCGCAATGTAATTCTTTGCTTTCATCAGTTCCTCATCGGAGACCGGTTTGGAGATGCCGTTCAGTTCTTTCATGAATTCCACGAGCGCTTTGTCAGTCTTGTCTGTCTGAACATCGGACGAAGCGGTGAACGGACCGGCCAGCGGACGGAATGAGAATCCCGAACCGGCGCCGTACGCATAATGGTTCTCTTCACGAAGATTGGTATTCAAACGCGAGGTGAACGAACCACCGAGGATGGTGTTCATCACCAGGATCGGGAAATAATCCTCCGATTTCCGGTCTACGCCAACACGGCAGATCCTGATCACGGACTGGGCAGCTTCCGGTTTGTCGATAAGATAGATGTTCTTTCCGTCCACCTGTTTCGGTTTTGCAATGACAGCGGATTTCACATCACCTTTTTGCCAGCCGGCGAGTGTGGTTTCCAGTTTTGCAACAACTTCTTTTGCATTCACATCGCCGACAACAACTAGGAATGCATTGTTCGGGCGGTAGTACGCGGAATAGAAATTCTTCAAATCATCCGTCGTGAACGAGGTGATGGTCTTTTCGTTCCCTGCTGATGTCCTGCCGTACTGATGGTCCTTTCCAAACACCAGACTCGACGACGCTGCGGCGGCGATCACGCGCGGCTGATCGAATCCTTGGAACAGCGAAGTGATATACTGTTTCTTCAACCGTTCCAATTCGCTTGCCGGGAAATCGGGATGCAGAAGGATGTCCGCGAACAGTTTCAAGGCGGCATCGAATTTTGAGACGGTGGAACGGAGCGTCACGCCGCTGTTGTGCAATCCGCCGGATGCACCGACCTCGGCACCGAGGAAGTCGATCTCATCAGATAGCTCCAGTGATGATTTTCCCGCTGCGCCTTCGTCCATCATATTGGCGGTCATACCTGCGAGACCAAGTTTATCGGAAGTTTCATTCACACTCCCCGCTTTCACCACAAGGTTCATCTGAATGATCGGGACCTCGTGCTTTTCATAGACAACAACTTTCAATCCGTTGCTCAGCGTGAAATTCTGAATTGCGTTCACTTTGAGCGAAGGGGTCGGTCCGAGCACAGGAGGCTTGCTGCGGTCCGGTGATTGAGCCAACAGAGGAACGATCACCATCACCATCGCCAACAACGGAACGCTGAGCCGGAGGAGTCTTGAAATTTTGAAATTTGATAATTTTTGAATTGACAAAATTTTTCCCATGATTATTTTCCCTCCGTGCTGACAACCGGTGAATTCATCGCAGCGAGTTCCGTCTTCCCTTTGGGGACGAAACTGATCACCACGCGGCCGTTGTCCTTTAAATATTTTGAGGCGATGCTCGAGATGTCCTGCGCATCAACAGCGTAGTACCGTGCAAGATCCTCATTGAAGTAATCCGGATTGCCGGTGAGATAATAATAGTTGTTGAGCATGTCCGCTTTGCCGTTGATGGATTCCAACCGCTCGATGAAACTCGCCTCATATTGATTACGGGCTCGGTCCAGTTCGCGAACAGTCGGGACCTCAACTTTGATCTTGTTGAGTTCTTCCTGGATCACCTGTTCGATCTCGGCAAGTGTGTGGCCGGACCGCGCGGTGGATGAGATGACGAACTGTGAACCTAACTTTGCCGAGGACTGGAATGCCGAGACATCCTGTGCGATCTGCATATCATAGACGAGTTTCTTATACAGTCTGGAATTCTTTCCGCCCGCCAATACATTCGCAAGCAGATCCAACTCAGCATCACCGGGAGTGAGCGTGGCGGGTGAATGCCATGTCATATAGATCCTCGGCAACTGAACACGGTCCTCGATCGTCATCCGTTTCTCTTCATTGAGCGTCACAATAGTGCGGTCCTGCTGAGGCACCGGTTTCCCCATCGGCACTTCGTTGAACCATTTTTCTACGAGCGCTATGGTCTTGGGAATATCAATATCACCTGCGATAGCGAGACTCGCATTGTTCGGCGCGTAATAGAGACGGAAGAATTCCTTCACATCATCCAATGATGCTGCGGAAAGATCGGCCATGCTGCCGATGGTCGGCCAGCTGTACGGATGCGTTTTAGGATAGAGTGATTCGGACATCATCAGGAATGCATAACCGTAAGGACGGTTCTCGTAGGATTGACGGCGTTCGTTCTTCACCACATCGCGCTGACCGTCGAGCTTGCCCAAATTGAGATCATCGGCAAGGTATGCCATACGGTCCGAATCCAGGAACAATGCAAGTTCAAGCGCGTTGCTGGGAATATCCTCAAAGTAATTCGTCCTGTCCACATTCGTCGATCCGTTATTCGACCCTCCGGCGGCTTCAAGCCATTGGTCGAACATTCCTTCGGGAACGTTCTTCGAACCTTCGAACATGATATGTTCAAAGAGATGTGCGAATCCGGTCCTGCCGGGTTTCTCATACCCGGAACCGACATGGAACCATGTATTGACGGAGATGGTGGGAGTCGTTTTATCCGCATGCAGTATCACATTCAGACCGTTCTTCAATGTGAACCGTTCGTACGGCACACTGAGGCGGACGGTCTGAGCAGACGCCAGCGCGGAAACAACAATCAGAACGCTGAGGAGTTTTCGCATTGCTATTCCTTTATTATAGAAGAAGAAATTGTGGCTAAAAGTAGAATTTTTCCGATGAAAAGTAAAGCGGATGGGAAGGAATCTTGA
>JBMOHT010000253.1:0-4546 GCA_049317705.1 Bacteroidota bacterium
TTGAGTGCAGTAGGAATCTCCATGAACTACAGTTTCCGCGTTCTGGTAGGGGATCATGATTCGGTGAAAATGGCGAGTGATTCGTTGAAGAGGAGTGACGTTCGCAGCACACCGTTCCGAACACGGTTATTCCCGAATGATGTTCTCTCTCCCCGATACGAACTGGCATTGTTCCTTCCCGAAAAATCATCGTTCGTCCTGAGCGAAATGTCGCTGCTGCTGGTGATGTCGCTCATCTTTGTCTCTATTATTGTGGTCAGTTTCGTCTACACTATACGTGTGATCGTGCTGCAAAAGAGGTTCTCGCTCTCCATCGTCGATTTCATCAACAATATGACGCATGAGTTCAAGACTCCTATCTCGACGATCGCCCTCGCATCCGAAGCGATCGCCAAACCGGAAGTGCTGAAGAGCAGACCGAAAGTGCTGAAATATACTTCGCTCATCGTGGACGAGAATAACCGGATGAAACACCAGGTGGAAAAGATCCTGCAGATGGCGGTGCTGGAAGAAGGGGAATTCGAGTTGAAACGGACCGATGTGGATATGCACCCGGTGATAGAGCAAGCGGTGAAGAACATTGCACTGCAGATCGATCAGAGAAACGGTACGATCAACATGGCGCTGAACGCAAAATCATCCGTCGTTCATGGAGACGCTGTCCACCTGACGAACATCATCAATAACGTCCTTGATAACGCAGTGAAATATTCCTCGGGCATTCCCGCAGTTCGAATCGAAACGAAGAACGATGAACGCTCCATCATCATCCGCATCAGCGACAATGGTATCGGTATTGCGAAAGAGGATCTCGCCCGTGTGTTCGAGAAGTATTACCGCGTTTCGACCGGCAATACACACGATGTGAAAGGATTCGGACTTGGACTCAGTTATGTACAGCTCATCACCGAAGCACACGGCGGAACGGTTGTCCTGACAAGTGAACCGGGAAAAGGAACGACAGCAGTGATCACACTTCCCGTATGAAGCAGCGGATGAAAATATTGTTGCTGGAAGATGACGCTAATCTCGGCTTCATTCTGACCGAACATCTCGAGATGAACGGATTCACCGTCCAGCACTGCACCAACGGCGTAGATGGCTCCGCTGCATTCAGAAAATCTGCATTCGCTCTGTGTCTTGTGGATGTGATGATGCCGAAGAAGGATGGATTCACCTTCGTGAAAGAACTCCGGCAGAACGACGAACAGACTCCCGTCATTTTTCTTACGGCAAAATCATTGAAAGAGGATCGGATCGAAGGATTGAAGATCGGTGCGGATGATTACATCACCAAACCGTTCAGTATGGAGGAACTTCTGCTCCGCATCACGGCGATCTTGAAACGGAGCCACCTCGCAGGATCTTCGGCTGTAATTCCGGAACTGATCGCTGTCGGTTCATTTCAGTTCGATGTGCGCAAATCGGTGTTGACATACGGTGCAAAGAAGAAGATCCAGCTCACAACGAAGGAGTCTGAACTGCTTGCCGTACTTTGTGCTCACCGAAATCATGTCGTCGAACGCGAACAGATATTGAATGCTGTCTGGGGAACTGATTCCTATTATTCCGCCCGCAGTATGGATGTGTATGTCTCAAAACTGCGTAAATATCTCAAAACTGATCCGAAAGTTTCCATCGTGAACGTGCACGGCAAAGGATACACACTTCTCATTGACCCGTAACACAATTTATTTCCCTCCCTTTTACTTTGTTCATCTTTGTCTTGTCTAAGGTCTGATTCTTGCGGTTTTTTGCTTAAAAAATTGTAAATTCATTCATTCCGATGAAACTTACCGTCTCTATTTTATTGATCATGTTCACTGCTGCCGGCTGCGTGGATAATGCACCGCATGACAATCCGCTTGATCCCGGATCCTCGGCTTATGTGAAGGCCGGTACGTTCGGCGGACGGCTCATGCTCGAGAATCAGAATACCGGTGTTGCGCGGGTGACAGTGTGGGACTTGACCGAAGGAGTTGCCGTTCTGACGGATTCACTCGGGTATTTTTCCTTCGGTTCTTTGCCTGCCGGCGATCACCGATTCGTTACCGCTAAGACTAATTTTACCAACGACACATTCCAGGTCGCCATACAAGCCGGCACCACACAGCAGGTTACACGATACTTGAACGGTTCCCCGATCGTTTCATTGACGCAGATCCTCACGCGGAAGATCGATCAGTATTTTCCCAGTCCCCAGTATTTTGTTGATGTCACCGCATCCGTTTCGGATCCGAACGGTATCTCCGATCTTGATTCCGTTTGGTTCGGTTTTGATTCACTCCGCTATTCGCTGACTTATTCCGTAGCCACGAAGAATTTTCACGCGACCATCTTTAAGTACGATATCCCGACGAACACCATTCAATATCTGGTGGGGAGGCCGCTCTATATCATTTCACGGGATACAAAAATGGCGGTCAATATCAGCGCTCCATTTTACGTTACGCGTGTGATCGAGAATGAAGCGACTCCGATCTCACCGTCGCCGTTCGTTCAGGATACTGTTGCCGCGGATTCCATCACGTTCAAATGGACCCCGCCTGCTGTTACCTACAATTATTCCTACAATCTTTCACTCTCCCGAGTGGATGCGGGCACTCAGACCGTCGTGTGGACGCATCTTGGATTGAATTCATTCTTCGAAGAACAGGTATACGACGGCGCGGCAAAACTTCCCGCCGGTAATTATGTCTGGACAGTCTCCGTTGTGGATGATTTTGGAAATTACGGACGCTCAAAGGAATCCGCATTCGTCATTAAATAGCCTATGGAAAACACCAAAGATAATTTTAACGCACTCTTCGAGATCACCAGAACCATCAACTCCATCCTGGAGCCGAATGCGCTGCTGGAGAAAGTGCTCGAGATCGCCATGACGCATCTCTCCGCAGAACGCGGATTCGTTATGCTTGCGGACGATAAGAGCGAGAACGGCTATACCGTTGTCACGGTAAAAAATTTCAATTCCAAGAAAGCGAGCGATGAGTTCGCCGCTTCCTCATCCGTGGTCACTTCCGTCCTGCAGTCCGGCGAAGCGGTGCTCACATTCGACGCGATGACGGACGAACGGTTCGAATCCTCCGTCAGCATTATGGCGCAGAAGATCCTTTCCATCATCTGCATTCCGCTTCGCGCAGGTGAACGTATCGCCGGTGCTGTGTATCTTGACAGCAGCCGGTCACGGAAAGCATTCACGGAAGATGCACTGAAATTCCTCACCGTCTTCGGAAGTTTGGCGGCCATCGCCATCGAGAATGCGCAGCGGTATTCCATTCTGGAATCACAGAACACCAGACTGAAGAACGAAGTGGATGTGTCGCATCTGTTCAGCAACATCATCGGCAAGAGTGAGAAGTGGAGGAAAGTGCTCGAGATCTCCCAGCGTGTGCTGGATGTTGATGCAGCGGTGCTGATCACCGGCGAGAGCGGAACAGGAAAGGAACTGATCGCTCGCGCCATTCACGAGAATGGTACGCGCAAAGGACAGGCATTTGTCGCTGTGAACAGTTCCGCTCTTCCTGAAAGCTTGATGGAAAGCGAGTTGTTCGGCCATGTTCGCGGCTCGTTCACCGGCGCATCATCCGATAAAAAAGGATTGGTCGAAGTTGCGAACGGCGGAACACTGTTCCTGGATGAGATCGGCGAGCTTCCGCTGACGCTGCAGGCGAAGATCCTGCGTCTGCTGCAGGAAAAGGAATACCGCCGTGTCGGCGACACAGCGAACCGGACGGCGAATATCCGCGTCATTGCCGCGACGAATAAGGATCTGAAGGAAGAATCCAAAGCGGGACGGTTCCGCGAGGACCTGTTCTTCCGATTGAATGTTGTGGGGATCCATCTGCCTCCGCTGCGCGAACGGCGGGACGATATACCGATCCTTGCAGATTATTTTGTGAAGAAAGCAGCCGACAATTATAAACGTCCTGTTGATGGTATAACTCCCGAAGCAATGCAGCTGCTCCTGGCAAATCAGTGGAAAGGGAATGTCCGCGAATTCCAGAATGTGATCGAACGTGCTGTCGTGCTTTGCCGTGGGACCCAGCTGACGAAAGATGATTTTCTGTTCGATTCTTCCGATCAATCCGCACTTCAGAAGAATGCCGTTACGCTGGCGGATTTTGAACGCCAGTTGATCGAAACGACACTGAAGGAAATGGACGGAAACCGCACAAGGACCGCAGAAAAACTCGGTGTGTCGCTCCGCTGGCTGCAGTATCGTATTAAAGAATGGGGTAACGAATAGAATTTGTCACACAAAGCCCCTCCAAAAAGCCGGCGGGCAGGCACAAAGTTATAAAAGACATGAATGAGATTGTAATTGCAATGATCGCGGTGATGAGGGCAAGCACAACGTAAACAAATATCCGCTAAGAACGCGAAGGTTGCTAAACGATACATTAACATTTCCTTTGCGTCCTTAGCGTTCTTCGCGGTTAAAAATCAATTATGAACGGTGCGCAGTTTAAAATAGAGCAAAAGCTCAACGAGAGCGGAACAACGATCGTCTACAAGGCGTTCGATGAATCGCTGCACCGTCATG
>JBMOHT010000254.1:0-4503 GCA_049317705.1 Bacteroidota bacterium
AACGGTCAATGCGCGTGATTATGACCGCATTCCCATTCTTCATCATAGCCGACACCGCGGGTGCGGGGTGACGGTTCTTTATGCGGGAATTTTTCGTCGCGCATCGCCGCATTATAAGCGAATGCCGCCATCAGGATCGCCGCCTGTTTCATGTCGTCATCCTGCGCACGGTCCCACACATCCATAGTGGAATGCCAGGTGCGTGTTCCGTACTCGATCGGATCCTGAATGAATTGGAATCCGGGAAGGCCGATGGCATCGAACGCCTGATGGTCCGTCCCGCCGGTGTTCATCGGAGTGACGGTGGAAGCGCCGAGATCTTTGAACGGCGTGAGCCATGCACGGAAGATGGGACGAAGCTGTTCATTTCCCTGCATATAGATGCCGCGCACTTTTCCGGTGCCGTTGTCGTTGTTGAAATACGCAGCGAATTTATCCGCCGCCGGTTTCAGCGTATCTTTCACGCCGAAATGTTCCTTTACATACGCACGTGAACCGAGCAATCCCTGTTCCTCGCCGCCCCACAGCGCTGCGCGGATCGTCCTGCGCGGCTGTACGCCGACCGTCTTCAGGATGCGCATCGCCTCCATCACTGCCGTGGAACCCGTTCCGTCATCCGTCGCACCGGTGCCGCCGTGCCATGAATCGAGATGACCGCCGATCATCACCACTTCGTCCTTCAGATCGCTTCCGGGAATTTCCGCGATCACATTGTAGCTGGAATCATCCTTCGCCGACATGTCCACTTCGAGACTGATATTGAGTTTCACCGTCTCACCTTTCTGCACCATGCGGACCATTCTATTATATCCTTCGGCACCGACCTCGATCTGAACGGGGATCTTCGGCGCTTTTGCGCTGAACGAGGAGACACGCGGTGAATCCGGGTGGACAGGAACCGTCGCACCCATCACGAATACGCTTCCGCCTTCATTCCGCTGTGCGGCCGCGCTTGTCAGAACGGCCAGTGCATTCTCTTTCAGGATCAGTTCCCACTTCTTATAATTGATGAGCGCCGCCTGCTTCTGCTGCGGAGATAATTGGAAGTTCATTCCGCCGCGTCCCGCAACCGGTGTCTCGGCATTCGCCATTTGCAGCAGCGAAGAGTCCGCATAGCGCGTTGCCGGAGGCGTGAAGTATGCATTCAGTTTGTTCGGCTTGGTGAGAAGAACATATTTTCCCTTCAACTTCCCTTTGTATGCGTCGATCTGATTGAGCGAGTCCGCATCGAAATAGACCACTTCGCCGACCGCATCCCCTTTCAATCCCGGACTCCACGCTTTCGGATACGAGACGAGCGGCTGTGTCTGCCGGCCGACGATCATCGCGGAATAGTTCTTCAGTTTCCAGCTCTTGCCGAACGGTCCCCACGATTCAAGATGCGCGTTCGCCATTCCCATCTCGCTGAATTTGTTCTTCGCCCAGTTCGCGGCGTTCACGTATTCCTGTGAGCCGGTCAGTCTCGGTCCGTAGACATCGGCGATCCACGACAGGATCTCTTTTGCCTGCGAACGGTTCCAGCCCTCATCGCGGATCTTCGCCATGACGGTGCTGTCCACTTTTTCCTGCGCGGTCATCAGCTGCAGACACATCACGACGGCTGCAAATAGAATTCTCTGTTTCATGATCCTCCTTAACGATAGTGAGAAATATTTTGAATATAAGTATCGCCAACAAAAAAGTAGGACACCCTGGCAGGGTGTCCTACAATAAAAATGTGAAAATATTTGTTACTGCGCCTGCAGCGAGTCCGAGGGAGCGGCCGTTTGTCCGGCAGGAAGAACTTTCTTCACCGGCACCGGTGCTTCGCCGATGGAGTTCAGGAAATCCTTCCGCATGTTCGCCGCTACACGGATATCGGAACCGTTATGGAAGATCTTTCCGTCCCACATGCGCGATTCAATTTTGAATTCTAATTTCTTCCGGTCCGGCGTGAACTTTGCCACGATGCGGATCTGATACCGTTCGTTTAGGATATCTTCCGTGAAGTACGATTGTCCGTATGCCGAGCGGACATACCCGTCCTCTTTAGAGATCATTTCCAATTCAAATTTCTTGGTGATGATATAAATGACCCGCTGCCATGCATCATCATATTTATAGGAAGGTTTGATGTCCATCGACTCCCAATACTGACGGTTCATCTGCATGAACGAATCCGGTGCGCCGAGACTGCATCCGGAGAGGAGCAGCAGAACGGGGAGAATGAATGAACGGGTAATTCTGTTTTTCATAACGTCTCCAAAAGGATCAAAAGAAATGTGTGTGGGAATATATGATTTTTCATCACCACACACCAAATGTTTATTGCCGCATCATGTCAGTCGGGATAATTGTAATGGACATCCAGAACGATGTCGGGGTGCAGACTTTTGGCAACGGGACAGGTGTCGCCGATCTCTTTCAGGCGAGCTCTATATTGAGCGGAAATCCCTGCCGGAAATGTGAATACCGCGGCCAGTTTCGCGATGCGCCGCGGTCCGGAAGTGCTCATATGCTTCTCAATGGCAATACGCGTACCGTCAAGATCTACATTCAATTGCTCTTTCTTGGCGAGGATCCCCATGGTAGTGATCATGCAGCTGCCGAGCGCCGTCGCTACCAGATCGGTCGGAGAAAAACTCTCTCCCCTGCCGGAATTATCCTTCGGTGCATCGGTAATGAATGTTGTTCCGCTGTTGTCGTGCACAGCCGAGCAGCGAAGTTCCCCCTGGTAGACGATGGAGATCGGGACCATAGTTATTCCTTTTCGAAATCGATATTACTGCGGTATTCAAGGATGTTGTTGTTTGCGCGGACGGAAGACTTTGTGAATCGGAGGTACCGCTTCACAAATTTCAGCCGTTCGGACCCGTACTGCGAAGCAGGGATCGGAAAGACGATCTCAGAACGGAGCGCGGATGGTATCATCACCGGTTTGATCAGTTCGGCGGTCTGCAGCGGTATCTCCGTGTAATACGGAAGATGGAGTCCCAGCAATGTGATGGTCACCTTCGTCTTCAGCATGACTGTTTTCGGTACAGGGTTCAGCCGGATAAAATCCGAATCCGCCGCCGTCACGACGAACTGCATCTGTTCGCTGAGATAGAAATGGATCTGCGGTGAAACGCCGGCGGTGACCCCGGTATATTTTCCGGACGCTCTGATCGTTCCGGTCCCTTCGATCTCGACCACAGCATTGACAATATTGTTCGTGAAATTCGTGAACGAAAAATTCTTCAGATCGATGTCCATCTTTCCCGAATCGATATCCACGTAGTTCGTGTAGCCGATACCGAGAACGGATTTATCCTCTTTCCACAACGGACGCGTCGCGAGAAAATCAATATGGATATCCGACAACGAACGGTTGGCAACCCGCGCGAGCAGTGTGTTGATGGCGGATGAGCGCGTCTGCGAGATCAGATCATGTCCTTTGGGAAGAGGAGCAGCGGTCACGGCAAGTTTTGCGTCGAGCGTATCCAGTTCCATTTTCAACTGAGTGATGCGGTTCTGTGATTCTTCCGTTGAAGGAATGGACGAGGACGAACCGCATCCGGTGATGAAGAGTGCAAGAAGAACTGCGGCAGTGATGGTCTGTCTCATTTCGCCACCCCCACACTTTTGATATTCATCGCCAGGAATAATTTCTCCTTGAATATCTGTACCTCTTTCAGCACCAGCGAATACTTCAGCGTCTGCGGCGGCGTGATGATATTCATATTCATCCCGCTCCGCACCTGCACCGTCGTCCCCTGCACCGGGAACTGATTGTTGAAATCAACGGGGAATTGTATCGGAGGGAACTGATCGCTCATGGAAGAAAGCTTCATCGTAACAATATCCTCGATGATGCCGCTGAGAGCGGAGATCATTCCTGCGGCTTTCACATTCGGTACCACATTGAACGGTTCAAGCGTGGAATAGAACTTTCCGCTGTCGATCTTGAATGCAAGGATGCAGTCCATCAGCAGATTCACATCCACATCATACTCATGATTGTATGCTGCCAATGAGATGGTCGCGATGGCGGAACCATGATACAATTTTACACGGATGTTCTTGATGGAGTACGACGTGAGCGAGTCGAGCCAGCCGGTAGTGGAGTCGAGCTGCGATGCCGCTTTGTTAAGGAGCGCCTCGCTGAAATAGAATGTCAGGTCTGCATTGCTGAGCGAATCCCCTTTCGCCATCCGCTGCGTGAGCCGCTCGGCCCCCTCTTTGCGGATCTGCAGCACTTTCGCTTCGCGCGCTTTCTGCAGCTGCTCGATATCGATGTTCGCCCCGGCGAACGGCCGGACGATGAAGCATCCTTGAAAGAGCAATGCTGAAGAGAAAATGATGAATAGAACAAAAAAGAACGGTGCGAAAACACGAAAGGACCGTTGTGAATGCGCACCGCTGATGGATCTCATACTGTTCAAATTATTTTTTTAGTTTCGTGCTGAACTCCTTTTTGAATTTACTCAATTTTGGATTTATTACCATCATACAATATGGCTGATACGAATTTTGATTGTAATA
>JBMOHT010000255.1:0-4447 GCA_049317705.1 Bacteroidota bacterium
CCGGTCGACGTAATATCCGATTCATATGGCATCGAGGAAAGGATCCTCGGTCCGTTCCCTTCCGGGATAACATCATCGATCGAGCGCGGAAGCAGCTGATAGATCGTCACACCCGATGAAACGAACTCGCCGACAACGCCCACCATATCAAATTTTCCTGTCGGCGTTGGAGTATTCGCAAGATTCACTCTGGAGCTGATCCTGGTCTGCATTACTGCGGTCGGATCAGTGATATTGTAATTTGTTCCGCTTGCGGTCGTAGCCCATGCCGATGCCGGCTGACCTGCGGTTGTAGCAACAGCTGTGATCCCATTCACGCGGACGAGCTTTGCTTCGTACAATTCTACTGCTGTCGGTGTTTGTCCGTTGATCTGACTTGCGGTTAGGACAAGGGTATCAACAGGATTCCCTTCAGAAAGTTTTTCCAGAAGTGTGCACGGCGCAAATTCAAAGAGTCCTCCGAACGGTGCGATCTTACCGAGGATCACCACTTCGTCGCCGCGCTGTACGTTATTCGAAACGCTCGAATCGAACAGAGCCATACCGGTGAATGCATCCTGAAGATATGAAGGACCGCCGAATTCTCCCGCAACTGTGATAACGCCTTTGGTAACAGCCCATTTGCCGAACAATGTGTGTACTCCGTTCGCCTCTTTCTTTTTCACCATCGCAATGGAACGCGGCGAACCGTAAACAAGCATCAACGGCTGACCGGCAATACCGGAGAATGTCACGCTGTCCTTGCTGGATTGCACATTCAGCGAGAATTCATCCGTTGAATCGGATGCTATAACGGAAGGGATCGTAATGACGACACTGTCCGTACCAACAATGCTTAAACTCTTAAAGGTAATGGTATCACCGGAGACAGACTTTGAAACAGTTGCAGGAAGAACTGTGATCGATCCTGCCGTCCATGTAAACAATGCTGGTTTCACGATTCGCAGTCCCCGGATCGTATCTGCAGCGGATTTGAATGTCAGTGTGACTGTGGTAGGAGAATTGAATTTCCAGCGTGCGGGTGAAACAACGGCATTCCCCGGATTGGCAGGTCCTGTTGCGTATGGATTTTTTTCGATCGCACTGGAAGAACTTTGTGCATTCATCTTACCGACTGCATTTTCGAAGAAATCCACAGCATTATTATTGGAATCCCATGCATTTCCGAGTGTGTCGCCGGTCGTTGCAAGTGCACCGCTCTTACGTTCGAACGATTTTGCACCGGACGTGCTTGAGACCTTGAACGATTGCGTCTCTGCTGAAAGTGTAGGAGCAGTCGCCTGATCCCATCCGAAAGCGTCAAGAACCGCTGCACCGTCACGGATCTGCACGCATGAACGGGCTCCGGAATTCGCCAGATTTTTTGTTCCCGGAGCCGGGAAAGCCATATCAGCAGTTGCAACGCCGCCGTCCCCCACCAGAAAGAATCCATATGCTTTGATTGTCTTTCCTGCGAGTGACAACTGCCATTCAGCAGCATTCGTTCCTGTGGTATTACCGGAAATTAATTGAACATTTGCTCCAAACGTAATATCGACAGGAGTCGGATTGTATAATTCAACAAATTCACCCGTATTGAACGTTGTGCTGCCGCCCCCCATAGGAGCCACTTCACTGATCACAACATGATTGGCCGGCTGAGCAAGAGCAATACCGAGGGAAATAATGAGTAAGAAGAAGAGTTTTTTCATCTGATTCCTTTTTTATTTTTAATGTAGTGAATAACTTTTCAGAATAAAAGTGATTATTGTGTTATGGAAGTCTGTTGATTCGTGTGCGAAAATAAACTATTTTGTCTCAATTATGTTCCGTATCCCGATATCTCCTCCTAATCAGCTGACCCTCCTTCGGATCCTGATGACACCGTTCTTCCTGGTGTATCTTTTTTCCGAGAATCCGGTCGATAAACAGATCGCACTCGGCATCTTCATCATCGCAGCCATAACGGACTGGTATGACGGTTATGTAGCGCGTCGATGGGGATTCATCACTCGATGGGGAAAGTTCCTCGATCCTCTTGCAGATAAGATCCTTACCTCGGCAGCTTTCATCTCCTTCATTTACATCGGTTATGCTGAAGCGTGGATGGTGTGGATCATCGTCGTCCGCGATTTTTTAATGACCGGACTGCGCGGATACGGCGAATATAAAGGCAAAACGATCGATACGAGCGGATTTGCTAAGACAAAAACGTTCTTTCAGCTCGTTGTCATTTATTTATTCCTCGTCAATTACATTGTCCGCACCTCCGCTCCATTGAATGCACAATTCGGATGGTTCTTTGATATCACGGCAACACCGGCGACAATGTTCATTCTGATGGGAATCACTACTCTCCTGACTGCTTTGACTGGATTCATGTATCTGAATTCGAACCGGAAGATCATTTTGGGACTTTTCACCGGAGGGGACGATGGACGAACAACAGAAGAATAACGATTCCGGTGAGGTCCGTGTGGATCTGTTCACACGATTCGTTGCGACGGGATTCTTCAGCGGTTACGTTCCCAAAGCTCCCGGTACTGCCGGTTCCCTTGTCGCTGTTGCATTCTTTTTTATTCCCGGTTTTTCGAATATCTGGACGCTCATCCCCGCAACGATCCTGTTGTTCTGCGTCGGCGGACTTGTCGCCGAAAAGATGGAAAAGAAATTCGGTCAGGATCCTTCCATCGTCACCGTGGATGAGATCGTGGGGATGTGGATCAGTATGTGGTTTGTCCCCTTCACCATCGTCAACCTGGCTCTTGCATTCATCGTGTTCCGCGTTCTGGATATCCTCAAACCGTATCCCGCAGGGATCATCGATCAACGTCCAGGCGGCTGGAACATCATGCTGGATGATGTGATCGCTGCTCTCTATACTAATGCGATCATTCAAGTTGCTCTTCGCATCAATTTCCTTTAGACCTAACAACCAATGAATGCTGAGATCATTACCATCGGCGATGAACTGCTCATCGGCCAGATCATCAATACCAATCAGGCATACATCGCTGAGAAACTGAACAGTGTCGGCATCGACTGCAATAGAATGACCACTGTCGGTGATTCTGCTTCTGTGATAACGGACGCTTTCACGACCGCGTTCAACCGTGTGGACATTGTCTGCGTCACCGGCGGACTCGGTCCGACCCATGACGACATCACGAAAAAGATGGTCTGCGAATTCTTCCGGACCGATCTGGTGATGCACGATGGAACGCTTGAGCATATCAAAGCGTTAGCTCAACGCCGCAATATCGCGATGATCCAATCCAATATCGATCAGGCGCTGGTCCCGAAAACATGCACCGTCATTCCGAATAATGTAGGCACTGCTCCGGGAATGATGTTCGAACAGAATGGAAAGTTCTTCTTCGTGATGCCCGGTGTCCCATTCGAGATGAAAGAGATGCTCGACAATTGGATCATCCCTTTTCTGCTGAAGAAGAATGACGGTTCGGTGGTCCTTCACCGCACGTTGAAAACGACCGGCATCGGTGAATCGATGCTCGCGAAGGAGATCGGCGACGTTACTCCGATCATCGGCACTGACGGTACGACAACATTGGCATTCCTCCCAAATCAGATGGGGACAAAACTTCGAATTACGGTGAAAGATACTTCAGCAAAATCTGCACAAAAGAAACTTCAGTATGCTGAATCTCTCCTGCGTGCAAAAGCAGAACGATACATCTATTCGGATGACGAAAAAGATCTTGAGGATGTTGTCGGTGAATTGTTGAAGGAACGAAAGATGACGCTCGCTGTGGCGGAATCCTGCACCGGCGGACTGATCGCGAACCGTGTCACGAACGTCCCGGGTAGTTCTGAATATTTCCTCGGCGGATACATCGTCTATCATAACAACATGAAGATGCAGTCACTCGGAGTTCCTGAGAAACTTATTCTCGATCACGGTGCCGTCAGCAAAGAGGTCGCCGAAGCGATGGCGCACGGCGCTCGAATGACCGCACAAAGTTCCGTCGCACTTTCCGCTACCGGTATCGCAGGACCTTCCGGCGGCACTCCCGATAAACCTGTCGGTCTCGTCTGGATCGGTTACTCCGATGCCGAATCCACCTTCGCATTGAAATTCAATTTCGGCGACAACCGTATCCGGTTCAAAGACCGCGCCTCACAGGCTGCATTGGAACTACTGCGCAGAAAACTATTGAAGATGCTGTAGGGACGGACGCCAGTCCGTCCTGCATTTTAATATGGAACGAATTCCCTTCGCTCGATAAGCTACTGGCGGACAACAATGTCGTTATCACAAGTCCACCGATCATACCTTCTATTTCTGCCAGTTCAATAGTATGTACACAATTTTTTCGTGGTTTAGTCACGCACATTTTCATTCGAATATTCCTGTCTAAATTTTTCGTTGCCGATCGACATATACAAGATCACATGCTCGACCGCGATTTTTATTGCACACTAAAAACCAGCCCGCAATATTCCCACT
>JBMOHT010000256.1:0-4413 GCA_049317705.1 Bacteroidota bacterium
TCGTGGACGGGACGACAGGACTGCAGTCGCTGCTGACGGGGATCGGATTGAAGATCCTGCCGCTGAGTGTGCTGTATTCTGTACCGAAACTGGTCTGGCAGTATAATTACGGACGGTTCGATACCGGTGCGGCAACGAAGTATTTCCGGGACCTGGCGGGGATCAGTAAAGAAGATGTGATGATGATCGGTTCAGTGAATTACCGGAAGAGAGTGCAGCCGGCGATCTTCCGCGAAGCACGGGAATGCATCGCATACCGGAAGTCCTTGGGAAGAACGGTCGTCTTTCTTACCTCATCATTCTCCCATATCGTTCAACCGCTGGCGGATGAACTGAAGGTGGAGCATGTGCTGAGCAACAGATTGTTATATGAGAATGACCGGACGACGGGTTTTTTGGAGGAACCATTCATCTTCGGTGAAGAGAAACGAAGAGCGGCGCTGAGTTTCATGGAAGAGTACGGATTTTCTCCGAAGGATTGTTCGTTCTTTACCGATTCCGTGAACGACAGTTCTCTCCTGGAGATCGTCGGAGAACCGGTTGCGGTCAATCCCGAACCGCGGCTGCGAAAGATAGCGTGTGAACGAGGCTGGAAGATCGAGCGGTTCGAAAAAAAATAACTATGGTTTCAAATGGAGGGTCACCACGTGAATCCATTCTCCTTCAGCCACTGCTGAACATCCTTATCCCCGAGTTTTGCGGCATTCTTGTAGGCGGCTACTTTTTTATCGTTCTCCCCTTTTTTATCGTACGCATTTCCGAGATTCACATATGCAACCGCGTGTTTGGGATCGTACTCGAGAGCTTTTCGATAGAGCCGGACCGCATCATCGAATTTTTTCTGACTGAAATACACTACGCCAAGATTACTGTATGCATCCGCATAGGTCTTCTTTAACTCGATCGCTTTCTCATAATACTGGATCGCACGGTAGAGATTCCCCTTATTATAGAAGATGATCCCGAGATTATTGTATGCTTCGGCGTTCTTTTGATCCTTTTCGATGATGCTCTCAAAGATGCGGACAGCTTTTTCGGGGTCACCTTTCCCTTTATACGCATTCCCTAACGCGATGAATGCCGGCATACTGTTCGGTGCAATGAGAGCAGCCTTCTCGAGATAATGGATCGCGTTATCATTATTCCCAAGCAGCAGTGAGACTGTCCCCGCCTGATAATAATACTCACTCTTCTCGGGTTTCAGTGCAATTGCTTTTTCAAATGACCGGAGTGCTTTGCTCAATTCCTCGTTACGGCGGTACAATGAGCCGAGCGCGCTGAATGTCTCTGCATGGAACGGATCCAACGCTGCCGCATGTTCATATGCACTGCGCGCATTGTCCGCCTCCCCTTTTCGTTCGTACGCTTTTCCAAGATCGTGATACGGATCGGCAAACTGTGGATCCAGCGCCACAGCTCGTTGGTAGAGCAATATCGCAGAATCGATATTTCCGCGACTGAAGCTGATGAGTCCCAACGCATGAAACGACTGCGCATGCCGAGGTTCCAATTGGATGACGTGCCTGTAATACCGTTCAGCGGTGCTCCATTGACCTTTGTGCTGCCAGAGATCCGCAATGAGGACGTTCGATTCGATACTGCGGGGAGCGAGGTCGAGCGACTTCTGACAATATCGGAGCGCCTTGTCAAATTCACCTTTACGCTCCAATGCTGCAGCGGCATTGCGATATGCATCCGGTGAACGGGGATCGAGTGCGATCGCTTTTTCAAAAGTCTTTACCGCCTTATCTGTCAACCCACTGTCCGCATAGACCTTTCCCAATTGACCGTGTGCTTCAGCGAAGTCCGGTTTCAATTCGATCACACGCTGAAACGAGCGGACAGCATCGGCCTTCCTCCCGTTAGCTGCTGAAATAATTCCTGATCTGAAATACTCAGCATAATTTCCCGGCTCAGTTCCAACGGTTGATCGAGAATCGCGGTTCGTGTGCGCGGCTCCAGAATCCGGTGCAGGCGAACCGGAGGATGATCCTTGTTGAGAGGTATTTTTCTTCGGGTCTCCGGCAGCGGTGACCGGTATCGCAGTCCCCGATCCGGGTGGATTTTTCCCGCCGGAAAGAGGTCGAACATTTAAAGCGGACGAACTATTTCGAGGTTGGTTTTTCCCTGCCGGAGGTTCTTTACCGGCGCTCTGTCGAGCTGTATCGCTAGGACTCTTCTGCCGATACTTTCCCGGGTCTAATTCTGCCGCTTTTCGTTGTGCCTGTATCGCCTTGTCCAAATTGCCGTTCAGTTTTGCGGCGGTGCCGAGATGATCGTACGCTTCGGCAAACTGTGGGTCGAGATCAACGGCTTTTTCGTATGCCTGGACCGCTTTTTCATATTCCGCTCTCTCTTTATATGCATTTCCGAGTCTGAAGAATGCCTGAGAAGAGTTCGGATCATTTTCAATGGCGGACTCAAATGAACGGACAGCATTTTCGAGGTCTCCCGTTTGCGCATAAGCGGAACCGGCAGCGAGGTCTGATTCGAAGGATTGTTTATCGTAAGAAGGAAATGCACGCCGCACGCCGAAATAGAGCGCGATCAGCATGATGAGGGAAACGAACACGGTCTTTTTCTTATTCAGCATAACACACCAACGTTGGGAACGTTTGAAGAGATTATTGCCAAAGATCCTTCGGGAATGAAGAACGGATCAGGTCCATCACCGGACCGATATCATCCTTCGTGGTAAGATCGGGGACCGGTTCGGCGATCTCTATTGCCCGGACCCGTTCCGGAGAGGATCTCGTCATCAACAGTACGGCGGACGGGAGTTCTTTTTCCTGGCGCAGCGGATGAAGAGGAACATCCTTCAACGCGGGAAGGATCCTGTCATACGATAAGCGGAAAAGATTCATGCTCACACCGACATGTCCGGAGGCGGAGCGGCATTGTTCGATCTCCGCTTCGGTCGGTTTTTCGATGAGCGCTTCCAGGAATCCTTCGGCATTTTTTTTGGTGACGGCAAACTGATTGAACCGGCCGGAGCTCATTCCCAATGCAGCACTATTGTAGTCGATCATGGCGCTGTCCGTGGATACTTGTGTTACCGCACGGAGAGCATTCGCCGAATAGAGATTATCACTGTTACATACGGAAAAATATTTTCCCGACCATTCCGGGACGGTCAACAATCCCTGAAGCAGAGCGTCGGCAGTCCCCAACGGTTTGCTGCGTCCTTCAGGAATATGCTGAACTGCGTACGAGATGGAAAGACCGTGGAACTCATTTCCACGGTCATGTTTTCCGTAATACGACCGCATCAATGGATCATTCGGTCCGATGACGATCAATATGTCGGTATACCCGGCTGAACGTGCATTGTATAAGAGGTAGTCCAGGAACGGCCGCTGAGCGTCGCCGATGGTGATCATCGATTTCGGAAGATTGTCCGCTGCATGTTGCAACTTCGGATCAAGTTCGGATGATGCAGCGGAACGTTTCATGCGGGATGAAACACCGCCGGCCAGTATCACGAGCCGTTCACCCATGGAGCGGATCCCCATTCTCCCGGCGTGTTCCGGAATCCGACGAGACGATATATGCTTTTCCGCCTGCCCGTTCGATCGCTTCTGCCGCTTCTTCGGCATGCTCGGGAGCATACACGAACATACATCCGCCGCCGCCGGAGCCGTTGATCTTCCCGCCGAGCGCACCGGCATTGCACGCCGCATCGATCATCCTGTTGATCTTGGGAGTGGAGATGCGGAGCGCATCGCGGAGGATCGCCTGATGTTCATTCAGCATCGTACCGATACGGCGGTGATCGAGCTGCTCGTTTCGCAGCAGTCCGTTCGCGTTACGTGTGATCTGATGATTCTGCAGAGTCCCTCTGAGCAGCAACGACTGTTCTGCATTCAATTCTTTCTCATACCGCTGCACATCATCCGGAACCGCGGTCATCAGCGAGAATTCTTTATGTTCCGCTGATAATTTTTGAGCGATCATGATCACCTGATCTTTCACGCGGGAGAGGATCGACTTCGTGTCCTTCGGTTCACCGGAATCCCCCAGCACGAACGTACCGAGAGGAGGATGAAGCGGGGTCACTTTTGTTGCAGGAGTGAATTCAAGGAAGATGATATTTCCGATCGCCGTGGAATAATGGTCCATCATCCCTCCCGGTTCTCCGAATTCAAGCACTTCCGTCTCATGCGCATATTTCGCGATGACGGACGGATCGAGTTCCTTCGCCTGATCACTCATGCGGGCGAGCAGATTCACCCAGGCAACGATGAGCGCGGAGGAACTGGAGGTTCCGGTATTGATCGGGATCTTTCCGCGGACGACACAATCCAATCCTTTGCTGAAGGTGAATCCATGCCGGCGGATGACATTCACGGCACTCCGGAAATAATCCCGCTCCCGCACATACGGAAGCGGTCCTTCAAGCGAGAAGTGTTCCGA
>JBMOHT010000257.1:0-4406 GCA_049317705.1 Bacteroidota bacterium
GGCCGCGGCACCAGCACATTCGATGGCATCTCTATTGCATGGGCTTTGACAGAATATCTGCACGAACAGATCGGTGCGCGGACGATGTTCGCTACGCATTATCATGAATTGAATGAGCTTGCTTCGCTCTATCCCCGCATCAAGAATTATAAAGTGGATGTGAAGGAATACGGCGATAAAGTGGTGTTCCTCCATACGGTCACACCCGGAACGGCGGACCATTCCTACGGAATCCAGGTCGCAATGATGGCCGGATTACCGACATCGCTGACGGACCGCGCGAAGAAGATCCTCGAGAATCTCGAAGCATCACAGCTGACGCCGCACAGCGAGCAGCCGGCGGATCCCGCGGATGTCCGCAAAGTGAAGCGGCATGCGATGAAGATCGAGAACACACCGCAGATCACCATGTTCGAAATGAAGGATGATGAACTGCGCGATGCGATCAAGCGGATCGATATCAATGCGATGACGCCGATGGATGCGCTGAAGTTCCTGGCGAAGGTGAAAGAGAATCTGAAGTGATCGTAGTACCATCTTGCGATTGAAAGAGCAAAAATGTATTTTCTGAAAACGAGGGATAAATAATGCTTACACAATATATCGATTCCGCATTAAAAAGAGCCCACTATGAGATCCTGGAGGATGACAAGTCATATTACGGGGAAGTGAAGGAATGCGAAGGAGTGTATGCAAACGCCCCCACATTGGAAGAATGCAGAAAAGAACTTGAACAAACATTAGAGGATTGGATTCTGCTGCGTGTTTCCAAGAATTTATCCCTGCCTCAGATAGACGGAATTGACCTAACTGTAAAAGAAGTTGCGTAATGCCCCCGCTGAAACCCATCAAGCGTTCCGAGCTAATATATTTTCTGAAGAAGTCCGGTTTTTCAGGCCCGTATTCCGGTGGTAAACATCAATTTATGGTGAAAGGCGATCTCTCACTGACGATCCCAAATCCTCATCAGTCAGATATCGGCAGAGAATTTCTCAAGAAAATATTGAAGCAAGCAGCAATATCGCCAGAGGAGTGGGAAAAGTTATAATATCATCACAATCGTGTAGGTTTAATCCCATTTATTGTATCTGAACTTTATCACTCATGCCGTTTCGCCGATCACTTTTGTATCTCAGTGCGCTTCCCACATTCGTTGTGATCCTCGATCTGCTCATTCGTTTCTCGTATCTTCGCGTACTCGAACCGTCCCTGCTTCAGCATTTTCTCTATTCCTACACCTTTGAATGGACGCTCTGTTTTGTGATCACCGGAGTCATTGCGGTTATACGCAGCCGGAGGATGCCGGTCGTTATTTTCACGGCATCGGTTCTCAGCATCGGTCAGCTGATGGTTTACGGACATTACTTCTATTTCGGCGTTCTTCCGAATCCATATTCCATCAATTACAGTATCGATCATACGTCGGACTCATTGTCATTGATCATTTCGAGTATCACATGGGTGCATGCAGTCATCTTCGTCAATTTGGTGATCATTCATTCGATCCTTCTGCGGATTGCGCTGAAGGGGTATGATGCTTTTCCGCTGAAATACCGATGGACGATTGCAGGATGCTTTTTGGGTTGTGTCATCATCTTCAATAATAATGTCCGGTTCGCCCCCGCGAGCTATTCCGTTTCGCCTGCAACATTCTTCTCGCTGAAATATACACTGCAGGAACGCAATTCCGGTGCGAAAATGGAACTGCATCACGGTTACGTACGGCGGAGGTTCGAGGTAGCGGATCGCCCGGCTGTCCGTTCGCAGTATAACTGCATCCTCTTCATCAGTGAGAGTCTCCGCAAGCGGAATTTTTCCGCATACGGATATCACCGCAACACAACTCCGTTCATCGACAGTATGATCTCCGCCGGATCGGTCGTTCGATTCCATCACCATGTCAGCAATGCGGTCTCTACGCAGTATTCAGTCCCCATGATCCTTTCCGGGGATTTTACCATCTCGAAGATCGACCATCCGTTCATCTATGACTATCTGAAGCGGTGGACCGATGCGCGGACGTATTTCTTCACATCGCAATCCATGCAGCGGAGCAACATCGATCTTGTCTATAATACATCGCTCGATACGTTCGTCTGTCAGGAAAAGCTTCCCTACGAGCCGTTCAACGATCTGGGAGTGGATGATGCCGATGTAGCGGATCATGTAAAGGATTTCTACCGCCGGCATAACGGAGAACGCTTCTTCAGCATCATTCAGTTCAACAACACGCATTTTCCATATACGGTGAAACAATCCGCGGCCCGTTTCTTTTCGACGAAAGATTCTGCCGTGATCGACAGTTATGACAATACGATCCTTGAACAGGACAGGATACTGCGTTCATACTTTACGGCATTCGGGCAAGCCGGACTTCTTGATTCAACGGTCATCATCTTCACATCGGACCACGGGGAAGCGTTCGGAGAACGGGGGCATATGGGACATCTGAATACGCTCTATGGTGAAGAGATCGAAGTTCCGATGTGGATCTATCTTCCAAAGGGGTTTTCGTCTGAGAAGAAAAAGGTGATCGAACGGAATGCACAGAATGCAACGTCGCATCTTGATCTGTTCCCGACGCTGATGGAACTCTTTGGTATCGTTCAGGAACCGCCTGTGGAGGATCATCTCGGAGGAATGTCATTGCTGCAGCCGATCGGGAGCGGAAGGATCATTCCCGTTGTCGGAAAGGATATGATCGACACGAAAGCGGTGATCGCCGGGACGATGAAGTATATCGAGACGAACAGGGACGGGATCATTTCATATGAAGCGTACGATCTGAGCAAGGACCGAGCAGAAAACCGGAATCTTTGGGACGGAATAGCAGAACAGCAGAAGCAGGTATTGAAAGAACAGTTCAATTCGATCGATGTTGCGGCAACGGCCGGAATAAAAAAATAGCATTCAATTTTTCGCGGTTCATGAGGAGTAATATGGATACAATCGATATCAAAACATTATTCGAATTCAATTCCTGGGCAAATGCAAAGACGCTCCAGGCGGTGGATTCTCTGAACGAGGAGCTATTGTATGTTGATCTCAAGAACAGCTTCGGCAGCATTCACGGGACGCTTGTGCATCTCTGCGGTGCGGAGGATATCTGGCTGCAGCGGCTGAACGGCATCGATCCCGGCATCTTCATGAAACCGGATGTTTATCCGACGTACGGATCGCTTAAAACGAAATGGAGCGAAGTGGATACCGGATGGAATCAGTATCTTGCCAGTGTGACGGATGAGGATCTGAAACGATCTTTCACGTTCCATAATCTTAAAGGTGAGAAAGTTACGCAGTTGGTGTGGCAGTCACTGCTGCATCTGGTGAACCATTCCACGTATCATCGCGGGCAGATCACGACGATGGTGCGGCAGAGCGGCGGAACGCCTATCGGGACAGATCTGATCGCATTCTATCGATTACGCAGGTGATACTTCTCTACAGCATCATCTTATTCCAGGAGGACCATTATGAATACAGCACCGCAGGAACGCAAACGGATCAAGGAATTGGAAGTGATGATCGCCGATACGATCGTCGAGACCAGTGATACGACGACATTGGTCCTCTTCACGGGAAACGACCGGTTGGATTATAAAGCGGGACATTTCCTCACCATCGACCCGCATCAATTTGAGGCACTGTCCCGGTTCACGGCGTTCCTGGAGGATCTGAAAGGAAAGAAAGAGCCGCCGCGCGCGTATTCCATGTGTTCATCACCGCACGAAAAATATATAGCTGTTACCGTGAAGGAAGAACGGTACACATCCGGTGCAACCAAGTATCCGCCGCTCTTATCCCCATTGTTGGTGAAACAAATGGTCCGCGGGATGCACCTTGTGGTGACCGGATTTACCGGTCCGTATACACTTCCTGATGATATTGAGACTCAAACGGATCACATCGTACATGTGTGTGCAGGATCCGGCAGTGTCCCGAACTTTGCGATGCTGAAGTTCGCTTTGAAGAATCATCCTTCGCTGAAACATACATTCATCTATGCGAACAAAACCTGGAATGATATCATCTTCCGCGATGCATTGACTGCGCTTGAGAAGACACATCCGGATCAGCTCCGAGTGATCCATGCATTGACGCGTGAAACGGAATCGTTCCAATACAATGACTCGATCCGGAAAGGAAGGATATCGGCGGAACTCCTGAGGGAATTCATCCCTGCATCATCGAATTCTCAGATCTTCCTGTGCGGTCCCGCCATTTCCGTTCACGACAGGAATGCCGCAAAAGCCGCCGGAACAGTGCCGCAGCCGAGGTTCCTTGAAGGAGCGCTGGCAAATCTGCAGGAACTCGGGATCTCCAAAGAACGCATCACGTATGAATCCTACGGTTAACATCCGCTAAAAACAGCGATGCCATGATTCATCGTCATGGCATCGTTCAGG
>JBMOHT010000258.1:0-4397 GCA_049317705.1 Bacteroidota bacterium
TATCCGAATCCGTTCAATCCGACAACGAACTTCTCTTTCGCTGTGAAGAAAGCCGAACAGACGACCCTGAAGGTGTATAACATCCTCGGTGCTGAAGTTGCATCACTCTTCAATGATGTTGCACAGCCCGATCAGATGTACACTGTATCGTTCAATGGTTCGAATCTTTCGAGCGGAACGTATTTCTACATTCTGCGTTCATCCTCGCGCAATGAAGTGAAGAAAATGCTGTTGATGAAATAAGCACTGTTCACCCGAACAGTGAGCGGTTCCCAAGAACATCCTGTCCGTTCGGACGGGATGTTCTTTTTTATTATGGTATTCGGTAATACCTACCAAATGATGTAGTTGATAATATTTTATGGAAAATGAATATTGTTACCATGAAATAATCTGTAATTAATCGTATAAAAAACCACTTTAGGGAGAAATTTGCATGAAGCAATTGCTAATGATTTTATGTATTGCTTTTTACGGTCAGGCACAATTGACGACGAACTGGGAACGCTGCAGCCGCACCACGACCAAGCCAAGTTGGTTCGGTTCAGGCACCGAACGAGGATTGGCGTATGGAAATATGGGAAGCGGAAATCGGTTGTATATTGTCTCCCGCAATGGTGGAAGTAGCATTAAAGTGATTGACGCAGCATCGGGTACTGACATCACGCCTGGAACAGCGTTCGACCTCACGTTGGTTACCGGAGGAACATTCGCTATTAGCGATATTGAAATGACCACCGATAACGTGCTGATCGCAGCTAATATGGCTAGTTCCGCATTTAAATTATACGTGTGGACATCTGAGGGAGGCGCTCCGACAGTACATTCATTCACACTGCCGGTTGTTTCCGGTATACGATATGGTGACAAATTTACCGTTGTGGGTTCTTGGACAGGCGGGACGGTAGAAGTATATGTCCCGGGTGCCGGAACTTCGGCGGCTGGTAAGATTCAAGTGCTGAAAACAACCAATCAAGGAACTAACTGGACCACTTCCGAGATCGCATTGAGCGGATCATATTTGAACACGGTCGCCAGTGAACATATAGCCGTTTTCGGTGTCGGTGGTAATTTTTATCTTGGGGGGAACGGTCATAATCCCCGTCAGCATGATAATACCGGCGCGTATGTCGCCAGCAGCCTTTTTTCCGGTGTAAATTCCTCTCAAGCATCATCCAAAGCTATAACAGTTTCCGGGAATAAAATGCTGGTAACAGTGCAATATCGCGCGGAAGGTGTCTCTTCCGATCCGAAGGTTACCCGCGGACAGATATACAACGTCAGTAATGCTGCTTCTGTCCAGACGTATGCTGTTACGCCATACCTCGCGGATAGTGCTGTCGGAACGGTAGCAAATGCCGTGAATGGTGATGTGACGATCAGCGATAATGGCAACGGTTCGATGACTGTTTATATCCTTGGAACAGATCAGGGAATTGGTGCATATACTACAACCAATCCTCTTCCGGTGGAACTTATCTCATTGAATGCTGCTGCCGGTAAACAGAGCGTAACACTGACATGGAAAACAGCGACCGAAGTGAACAATCATGGATTTGAAATTGAAAAAAACATCAACGGATCGTGGAAGAATATTGGATTTGTTGAAGGGAACGGAACAACAAATGCTCCACAATCATATACTTTTATTGATGCTTCAGCGAAAGGAACGGTCTCGTACCGCTTAAAACAAATTGACAGAGATGGGAAGTTCGAATATACCAAGAGCGTAGATGCAACCGTTGCAGAGATCCTAACGTTTGGACTCGATCAAAACTATCCGAATCCATTCAATCCGAATACCGTCATCAGTTACCAATTGCCGCTGACCAGTCCGGTCAGACTATCAGTGTACGATGCGATCGGAAGAGAAGTCGCAACCGTTGTGAACGAAGTGCAGGAAGCGGGAAATTATACCGCACAATTTGACGGCTCCAAACTTTCGAGCGGAATATATTTCTATACACTTCATGCAGGTCAATTCACCGCAACAAAAAAATTATTATTAATGAAGTAGATCAATATCTGAGGTGTTTTCGGACGGGTGGCCCAAAGGACGGTTGAAAGATCGTCCTTTGTTTTTTAGAGTGACCCTGCGATCTCATTGATCTTGTCATGGCGAATGAGATACAATATTGAAACGTGAGAGCGTTATTGTTAATTGCTGCATTATCCTATGGTAAAAGACCAACGAATATTATCTTCCTGGAAACTGCTCTGCCGTTTTCTGATTCTGCTTTGTAGCATAGTGTATGTCGATGCAAACGCGCAGGAGATGCGCGGCGCGTGGATCGCACGTGATTATCTTGTGAACCGCGATTCCATTGCGAAAGCCATGGATTCCCTTGCGGCGAATAATTTCAACACCGTCTTTGTGAATATCTGGAGCCGCGGTTATCCGCTCTATCCGAGCGCGGTGTTCCAGTCGCAGACAGGGATCTCCATCGACCCGAACTTTACAGGACGAGACGTGCTCCGTGAAGCGATCGCCGAAGCGCATCGCGCAGGACTCCATATCGAAGCATGGTTCGAGTACGGATTTGTCGGAGGGTACAGCGGTTATCTGCCGGGAACAAGCGGAAAAGGGAAGATCTTCGATGCGCATCCCGAGTGGGTGGCGAAGCAGCAGAACGGCACAGAGATCGACGGCAGTTCCTTCTATTGGATGGTCCATACCCGTCCCGACGTACAGAATTTTCTCATTGGAATGGCGGCCGAGATCGCCCGGAATTACGATGTGGATGGTATCGAACTGGACCGCATCCGTTATTCAAGTTTGAGCTACGGCTATGATACATATACGGACAGTCTCTACCGTGCAGAACATTCGAATTCCGCTCCTCCTTCCACAACATCGGATGCAACATGGAAGCAATGGCGAGCGGATAAATTGAACCAATTCATTGCCCGTGCATACGACAGCATCAAAGCGATCAATCAGAATCTGAATGTCTCGAATGCCCCGAGCATGTACAGTTCATCCGCATACTCTTCGTTCGACAGTTTCTGTCAGGACTGGGTCTGGTGGGTGAATAACAATAAAGTGGATAACGTGCATGTGCAATCCTACGTGGCTTCACCTTCCACGTTCAGTTCGTATATCGATAACATGATGTCCCGCATCAACGACGACACAAAGATCTATCCTTCGTTCGCAACGAAACCGAACAGTACGCCGATCGCTGCCGGTGTTGCAACACAGCTCATCGATGTCATCCGAAACAAAGGACTGAAGGGGACGGCTGTGTGGTATTATACCGATCTGCTCGGCTATTTTCCCGAGATCAAAGCGAACCGTTTCACAACAAGGACCTATCCTCCGAATTCCTCGCTCAATTGGAGGACGAACACCGTCACACTTCCGGTATCCAATACTGCATCCGCGGTCCGGACCGGTTTATGGACATCGAGCGCAAATCCCGGGTATTCCGGAAATTCACTCTATGCATCCAGCACAGGAACGAACACCATCGAGTATACCGTCAATGTTCCTGCCTCCGGTACGTATGAAGTGTATGTATTCACCGTTATCTCCTCCAACCGTACGACGGCAGCACCGTTCACCATTTATGCATCGAGCGGAACAGTACAGACAACGGTCGATCAGACGAATTCCTCGAACGCTGGATGGAAAAAGTTGGGTGATTATTACTTCACGTCGGGATCGAAGAAGATCCTTATGGTCTCAAATTCAGGGATTGTGGCAGGAAAACTTGTCAGTGCGGATGCCGTGCTCATTTCGTTGAACAGGAAGCTCTCACCGAACGCGGATCCTGGAAGCCTTCCCGTTGAACTGGAGGGGTTTTACGGATTCCATTCACGGCTGAATGTCCATCTGTATTGGAACACTGCAACCGAACAGGAGAATCTGGGATTTGATATTGAACGCAAAAGCTCAGCAGGCGTGTGGAAAAAGTTAGGATTTGTTGAAGGGAAGGGAACGGCAAATTCGCCGAATGCTTATTCGTATATCGACGCGGTAACACAGGCCGGCTCGTATTTTTACCGGCTTCGTCAAACGGATCATGACGGTATTGTTAGTTATTCTCCCGAAGTCACCGTTATTGTCAAAGGGTATCCGGAAGAATATTCGTTGGAGCAGAATTATCCCAATCCTTTCAACCCTTCCACAACTATCCGTTTCACTGTTCCTGATGATGACCGAGCCAGACATGTGTTGCTGACGGTCAGCGATCTTCTTGGCCGGACGACAGCAACGCTGGTCAATGAGCAGAAACGATCAGGGATATATTCCGTGGAATGGAGTCCTCCGGCACTATCGTCCGGGACGTATTTCTACACACTGCGCGCCGGTTCATTCAGCGAAACAAAAAAACTGTTCTATATGAAATGACCTCGGCTGCAATTGTTATTGCATTTTTCTCATTCCTCTTTTT
>JBMOHT010000259.1:0-4393 GCA_049317705.1 Bacteroidota bacterium
GACACGATGCCGATTCGCTTTTCGCTTGAGCAACCTGCAATGACAGCCGGCTAACTAGTTATTCGACGGTTAAAAGCGGATAAATATTCGGATCTGGTGGAAATGCTGTGTAAAGCAATCTATCAGATTCGAATCTACCCGCATTCCGTCCGTTTGTTGGTTCCCTAATATAAGCACATGTATGTCATAATTAATTGGCATTTTAGGCCTAAGTTGGATAATTCTCCCAATAAATCATACTAAAAGGACTCGTTTCTACTTGATCCAAGTAAATTCAAATTGAATAACGATTGTTAATCTGAGTGCGGCGGGGCTTTGAGTGGGATATTTTTCAGCAAGTATGACATTCTGTCCTTTTTACCCCATTATTTTTTCCGCACTACTGATTTTGTTTCCTGCACACCTCATTTTGTTCCGTACGGAGTCCATTCTGTTCCCGTTCAACTCCATTGTGTTCCCGTCACAGGATATTTTGTCTTTGTCACATGTCATTACGTTCTTGTCCGAGTGCATTTTGTTTCCGTATGGATTCATTTTTAAATCTTCCAAACTAATTTTGTTCCCGTCGCAGCTCATTGTGCAATTGCCACAGGTCATTTTGTATCCGTCACAGACCATTCTGCAACCCTTCGCATGACAGTATGACGCTGCACACATTCATTCTGCGGCTGTCGCATCTCATTCTGCCGCCGTTCGGATTCTTCCTGCCGATATTCAAACTCATTCTGCCGCGGTTCGTTCCCTTTCCGTGGCTGTTCGGTCCGATTGGGTCGATGCCGTAATTCATTCCATTTCGTCATCACTCCTGTTTTCCGTTTCCCGATTGATATCAACATCGCCGCGGTTCTTCCGAAAACAGACCGCATCCGTTCCGTTTTCGCCCATGTTCATACTATTGGCTGCGAATGTAATTCTACATCACTTCCGGTCTCTCAGGAGTTGTTGGAATTCATCCTCAGCCGGGAGCAAAACCTGCGGCTCCCCGGCAGGCAATGCTTTTCCCGATGCAATCGGAAAATAAAATTGTATATAGAAAAAACTTTCGGAAAGGAACACCACGTGAACAATTCTCAGCTTCTCGAAAAGGTCAGCACCACCATGCGCGTGCGTCACTACAGCAAACGCACCGAAGAGGCGTACATCAGCTGGATCACCCGCTACATCCGTTTCCACCAGACGCAGCACCCGCTCAATCTCACGCAGCAGCACGCCGAGCAGTTCCTCACCAGTCTTGCGGTGGACGATAAGGTCTCCGCCTCAACGCAGAACCAGGCGCTCAACGCCCTCCTCTTTCTCTATAAGGATGTCCTCGCCGCTCCGCTCGAACATCTTGCGGACATCACCCGCGCTCACCGCACCATGCGTATTCCCGTCGTCTTCACCGTGGACGAGGTCAAGCGCGTGCTCGGCAACATGATCGGCACACCGTATCTCGTCGCCAATCTGCTCTACGGTTCCGGACTCCGCATTCTCGAGGCGCTCCGTCTCCGAATCAAGGATGTCGACTTCGCAACCAACACCATCATCGTCCGCGAAGGAAAAGGAAGTAAGGACCGCCGCACCGTGCTCGCTTCAGCGATTGTTCCCCGTTTGAAATTTCATATGGAAAAGGTAAAAGCAATGCACACCATCGATCTGGCAGATGGTTTCGGGGAAGTGCATCTCCCCTATCAGCTGGCGAAGAAGTATCCGGAGGCCCCGCGCTCGTGGGAATGGCAATACCTGTTCCCCGCCTCCCGGCTGTCGGTGGATCCGGTGACTCGAAGGAAGATGCGCCATCATATTGAGGAATCACACGTGCAGCGCGAGATCAA
Source organism: Bacteroidota bacterium (assembly GCA_049317705.1). Classification (GTDB taxonomy): domain Bacteria; phylum Bacteroidota; class Ignavibacteria; order UBA10030; family UBA8401; genus UBA8401. The sequence continues at coordinate 1,815 of JBMOHT010000259.1, forward strand.
GAAGGCGATTCGGTTGGCAAATATCGTGAAAGGGGGTTCGGCGCACACATTCCGGCATTCGTTCGCCACCCATCTGCTGGAGAATGGATACGACATCCGCACGGTGCAGGAATTACTGGGGCATGCCGACGTGCGCACGACAATGATCTACACGCACGTGCTGAACAAAGGGGGCGTCGCGGTGCGCAGTCCGTTGGATTGAACAAAAGACACAATAGAAAATAAATCACTGTCACCCCCGAATGTCCCGCTCTTTGGGACTCCGCCATGCGGGACTCCAAAAAGCGGAGCTCCTGTCGGGGATCCACTAAAATGGATTCCCGCCAAGAACACGCGGGAATGACATCTCTCCTATAATTACACCGCAAACCCGCTGCTCCTCAGCACCTTCCCCGGAAGTTTCCCCGAGATCACATTATTGTCCACCGCACACTCGCCGTTCACGATCACATACGGCATACCGCTCGGGAACTGATGCGGATTCAGGAACGTCGCATTATCTTTGATCGTCGCATAGTCGAAGATGACGATATCCGCAGCGTTCCCCTGCTTCAGTACTCCTCTGTCCTTCAATCCGATCTTTTGCGCCGGCATGGAGGTCATCTTGCGGATCATCTCGGGAAGCGTGCAGAGTTTCCGCTCTTTCTGGTAGTAACTGATCGCCCGCGGGAATGTTCCATACGTGCGGGGATGAGGATTCGATTTCGATGCAGGCGAATACGCGCCGCCGTCGGATGCAACGATGGTATTCTTCCAGCGCAGCACGGTCTCTGTTCCTTCTTCATCCATTCCGAAGCCGACCATGCCGACATTTCCCCCTTCCTGTATCAGAAGGTTCACGGTGAATTCGAACGGATCAACATTCAATGCGTTCGTGATCTGCTGGATCGTCTTCCCGATGTACGCTTTATTCGAATCGAGCTTGCTCGACACGATCATCACCGAATCCCATGAGCCGAGACCGTTGATCTTGCGGAGCGTTTCGGGACGGATCTTCTCCAAGATCGTTTTGTCTTTCAGCCGCGTGATGAACTGCTCCGAACCGCCGTCGCGCGACCAGAGCGGGAACAGATTCGCGACCCCCGTCTGATATGCGATGTACGGATATCGGTCCGCATGAACTTCGATCCCTTCTGCGATGGCATCGTCGAGCATCTTCAGAGTGATGTCGTTCTTATACCAATTGATCTTGTACGACGATTTCAAATGCGATATCTGCAGCCGTGCTCCCGAATGCCGCGCGATCTTCACCGCTTCGTCGATCGCTTCGAGCACTCTGTTGTCCTCATTTCTCATGTGGGAAGCATATAACCGGTACGGTTCCGGCGCGGCCTTCGTCAATTCCCACAACTCCTCGGTGGAAGCGAAACTTCCCGGCGTGTATTCCAGTCCGGTGGAAACGCCGCAGCATCCCTGTTCTATCGCTGTGCGCACCATACGTCTCATTGCTTCCATCTCAGCGGCCGTTGCGGGACGGTCATCCTCACCCACGATCACTTCGCGGACCGTTCCGAGTCCGACCATGGAAGCGAAATTCTGAGCACTTCCCTTCCTCTGCAGATGATTAAAGAAACCGTCGAAGTCCGAATAAAGGATCTCGTCATCCTCACCTTTTGTCTTGCGCGGTGCGCGGGACTCTCCGTCCGCACCGCCGACTTCGGTCGTTACACCCTGCCGCAGTTTACTGTCCGCCGTCGGAAGATTGAGGATGTTCGAATCGGTATGCGTGTGGATATCGACGAATCCGGGAACAACGTGCATTCCTTTCGCATCGATCACCCGCAGCGCGTCCACGCTGTCGATCGTGCCGAGTGCAACGATCCTGCCGTCGCGGATGCCGACATCGGCGAGCGTTTCCGCCGCACCGGTCCCGTCGATCACCCGTCCCCCTTTGATCAGCAGATCGAACTGCGGCTTATGAGCAATGGATGATGCACCGGGAACACATCCGGCAATAAGCGCCCCTGCACCGATCGATGCGGAAGTTTGAATGAACTTGCGGCGGGAGTAGGTCATAAGAGCAATGTTATAGGATACTGGTGTCAGGTTGCTGGATTGTGGATAAAGACCAAATAGGTTCTAGATGTTAAGTGTTTCAACAAAAATCTTGTCATTCCCGCATGTTCTTGGCGGGAATCCAGTATCATGGATGCCCGATAGGAGCGTTCGGGCATGACAAATTTGTTAAACAATATTTAAAGCAAATTACTCGCCAACTCCGCCAGTTTCGACCGCTCGCCCTTTTCCAGATTGATGTGCGCGTATATCTTCTGCCCCTGCATCTTCTCTATTAAATAGCTCAGTCCGTTGGACTGGCTGTCGAGATACGGATGGTCGATCTGGTAGATATCTCCGGTCAGGACGATCTTCGTTCCTTCACCTGCGCGGGTGATAATGGTCTTCACTTCATGCGGCGTAAGATTCTGCGCTTCATCCACGATGAAGTAGATCTTCACCAGACTCCGTCCGCGGATGTACGAGAGCGCTTCGATCACGAGTTTCTCATCCTGCAGCAGCTGGTCGATACGCTGATACTGCTGGTCCGATTCCTGATATTGATTCTTGATCACGTTCAGATT
>JBMOHT010000260.1:0-4339 GCA_049317705.1 Bacteroidota bacterium
GTGAACATATGATGTGCCCACACGAGCGAGCCGAAGAATGCGATGGCAAGACTCGAGAATGCGATGAACTTATAACCGAAGATGGAACGGCGAGAGAAGACCGGAATGATCTCCGAAACAACACCCATCGCCGGCAGGATCATGATATACACTGCGGGATGTGAATAGATCCAGAATAGATGCTGATACAGTATGGGATCTCCGCCGAGCGCCGGATCGAAGATACCGAAACCCAGCAGACGTTCAATTCCCACCAATGCGAGCGTGATACCGATGATCGGTGTCGCCAAAACCTGGATCCACGCTGTTGCATACAATGACCAGACGAACAGCGGCATCTTGAACCACGACATATCCGGATGACGCATACGGTGGATCGTGGTGATGAAGTTCAGTCCCGTAAGGATCGACGAGAATCCGAGGATGAATGCGGCGATGAGCGCCGGAAGTACGTTAGTATTCGTGCGGACAGAATACGGAACATAGAACATCCAGCCGGTATCAGCTGAGCCGCCGGGAAGAAGCATCGAAGCAACGGCAAACAATCCTCCGAAAACGAACATATACCACGACATCAGATTCAAACGCGGGAATATCACGTCCTTCGCCCCGATCATGATCGGCAGGAAGAAATTACCGAACACTGCCGGAAGCCCCGGAATGATGAACAGGAAGATCATGATGATGCCGTGCAGCGTAAAGAGCTGATTGTATGTCTGCGCATCGACGATCGTTTTCCCGGGTGCGATCAGTTCAAGACGGATCAGGAAACCGAAGAGCACCGCCACAGAGAAGAATGCCATCATCGAATACAGATACAGGATGCCGATCCGTTTATGATCGACACTCAGGACCCATGAGAGGATCCCTTTCTTGTATTTATTCGTTGAGACCTCTAAAAAGCTCGGTTCATTCCCAACACTATCCTTGTTTGCTTCAGCCGGCTTTGCCGCATTCGCCATAAGTAAACTCTCTCTACGGTTTATTTTTTTTTGTTTTAACGGATATTAACACTACAAAGATCACTGCGAATAACAGGATCACCCCTCCGGCGATCCGTGTTACGTTGAACACATATGTGCGGCCTTCAGGATTGTAGCTGTAACAATATGCCACAAGTTTCGCGATGGTCGGTCCTGAACGTCCTTCGGAAGCTTCTGTCACTGCCATCTTCACATCGAACGGCAGGAACTTCGTCCCGTTCAGATACCGGGCGATCTTTCCCTGCGGTGAGACGACGATGATCGCTCCCGCGTGCACAAAATCATTTCCTTCACGGCGGAAGTAGAACCCGGCCGCATCGGTCACTGCGTGGATCGAAGCGCTGTCCCCCGAAAGGAACTTCCACGAATCATACGGGATCTTCTTATTCAGCAGCGCAAGATAACTCTGTTTCTTCGCTGCTCCAAGATCGAACTTCTCACGGTCATCGAAGCTGATGGTGACGATCTGATAATCCTTCCCGATCTCCATGTCCATGAAATTGACGATCGTCGTCAACTCGGTCAGGATCGGACTGCAGATCCCCGGACAGCGGTAATACACAAAATTGAAGATCGTCGGCTTCGTGATGACATCTTGCAGCGCAACGATATTCCCCTTCTCATCCACGAACTCCGTGTTCAGCGGGATCGTCTCGCCGATCTTCTCCACGATACCGATCGGCACATGACTCGTTGTATCGATCGCTTTCGATACATTCACCGCCGCCGCCGTCAACACTATCAACACCAACAATATTTTTTTCATAGTAACCTTATTCGGACACTCTAACCGCTTCAACATTCGTCATTCCGGCGAGCCCGACGTAGGAGGGCGAAAGCCGGAATCCAGCACTAACTCTTCTTCTCTTTCCCCACCTTCGACAGATACGCATACAGCGCATTCCACTCTTCTTTGCTCAACCGCAGAACGGACGGTTTGAAACCGACCAGCACCGGATCCGATGCGACTGCTTTCACGAACTCGTCGGAGCTCATTCCGTTCAGTCCCATCGCCATCGTGAATACTTTCGTTCCGTTCGCCGTTACCTGCTTTGCGATCACTGCGCCCTGCTCTTCGTTCTTCGCCAATCCCGACTTCATTCCCTGCACAGCTTTTGCATTCGCTTCGGTCTCTTTTGCGATGTTCACCATTGCCAATTTAATGGGAATGTGCGGAGCCAGTTGTGATCCTTTTGATAAGCTGTACACTTTTTCAAGGTCCTGCAATTCCGATAGACTGTCCATCGGAAAGTCCGTCGCGAATGTGCGGATGTAATGGATCAATGCGAATCTGTCCTCAGCCGGAAGATAATTGAAGGATTGCATCCCGTTCTGCACAATTCCTTCCTGAAGCGTCTTATACATATTCGAAACTTTGCGTCCGTTCTTCCATCCTTCGGCAGAGTGGAAATTTCTCGGTTTCACTGTCATCGAAGCTGCGCTCGGACCGTCACCCATTCCATTATCGCCGTGGCACGTGATGCAGTTCGCTTTGAACAGGACTGCTCCTTTTTCCACCAATGCTTTGGATGTTTTGCCGGCGATATTCACGTCCACCGGAGGGATCATCGCTCCGCGCTGCATGGAGATGTCCAAAATGAACTGCGTAGAATCGCGCAGAACCACCGGCATCACGCCGTTCTTGGAGACATCATTCATGTTCCAGATGTAATACGTGCCGACGAATCCGGCAACCACCAGGAAATAGACATAGGTCAGTCCGAACAGCCGGACCGGGTTCTTTAAGAGTTCGAGGAAATCAATTTCTTCTTTGCGTTGCATTCTGCTCACACCTTATTAGAGATGGAAATCAATACCGCGTTGCAATTTGGGATCGCCAACGGGAACAATGTTGAACGCCTTTGCCTGTAATGCGAAGACGACGATGATCAGACCGATCGACAGGATCGGGAAAGCAAGTTCAAAATAACTGAAGACCGGCGATGCGTTGAATGTCGGCATCACAAGCCAGTAGAGGTCCAGTAAATGTGCAAACACCAGCAGTGCAGCCATTCTCTTCAAGTTCCCTGTGTTCATCTTTGAAGGACGTGACACGAGCAGGAAATACGGTATCCAGAAATGCACAAGAGTGATGGCGATAGAGACATACTCCCAGCCGTTCTGCCAGCGTTCAATGTACCAGAAATTCTCTTCCGGAAGGTTTGCATACCAGATGAGCATGAACTGACTGAAAGCGATGTATGCCCAGAACGAGAGCAGACCGAACATCAATGCGCCGAAACTGTAATAATGATTCTCGTTGATCCCTTTGAAGAAGAATCCTTTCTGGCTCAGCGACACAACGAAGAAAGTCGTCACGGCAAGCGCGGTCAGGATCGTTCCGGTGAAGTAATACACACCGAACATCGTGCTGAACCAATGCGGTTCAAGACTCATCAGCCAGTCGATGGAAAAGAGCGAGATGGAGATCGCGAGCAGCGGAATGAACGCTGCGGCAAGTGCAATGTTCTTCTTCGTTCTCTTCTGATCGTTATCCTTATCCTGTTTCATCGAATTGTGACGGAAAATGAAATAGAATGCCAGCCAGATCACCATGAAGATGCCGAAACGGATCGTGAATGACTGTTCATTAAGATACGGTGCTTTTGCGGTCAGTACCGCGTCCTTCGCAACATCTTCGGTGTGTGTCCAATGGAACAGATCGTGCAGCTTAAAGAACAACGGTATCGCCATCAGTGCCGTCGGCACCAGCAGCATGCCGAGGAATTCCAGCACCCTTCTGAACGGCGTTGTCCACACGGCACCGGCGATATATTCCAATGCGATGAAGAAGACCGCTCCCACACCGACGCTGGCGAGGAACGTGAATCCGATAATGTTATTGAATGCTGCCCGTGTCGGGTCCGTCATATACGAAAGCACGACCAGCGCAAGACCGACAACGGTCAGGATCCAGCCGAGCCGCACGACATTCGCGGGGAGTTCTTTTTTCGGGATGATCATTGATTCATGAGCGCTCATTGTAGATCTGACTCCTTCGCATTGTATGCGCGCTGTAATGTTCTGATATAATTCACGATGGACCAGCGCTCTTCACGCGAGATCTGATACTGATAGGACGGCATCACATTCTGTCCGACCGTGATCGTGTGGAAGATCGCTCCGTCCGGCCAGGTGCGCACCTTGTCCGAGTGAAGCGTCGGAGGATTCGGGAACTGTCCGTTCAAGCGGCTGTCGCCGTTGCCGAAGTTTCCATGGCAGGGACTGCAATACGTGAAGAATTTTTTCTTTCCGAGTTCAAGTGAAGCTTTTGTCGAAAGGATCGGATTCACAAGTAACTTCCCGACGGAATCCGCTTTGTCGCCGAGTTTGTACGGATACGGCAGGAATCCGCG
>JBMOHT010000261.1:0-4329 GCA_049317705.1 Bacteroidota bacterium
TGCAGAAATTGTCAACAGGAAGTGCACGGACATTACTGCAGCAATTGCGGACAACCGTCCAATACGCCCGATATCGGACCGAAATTCGTATTTCGTCATCTTCGGAAAGCATTCATCAGTTTCAACAGTGGGTATTTCTATACCGTCAAGACGCTGATGCTGAGACCGGGGGAGATGCTGCGGGGGTATATCGAAGGGAAAAGGATCAAACAGATGAATCCTTTTTCATTTGTCCTGCTGACGGCAGGTGCCTACGTTTTTCTTTTTAAATACTACAATATCAATCCTCTTCCCAACAACACTGATGCGATCGATTTCAGCATCTTTACCACTTGGTACAGCTCACACTTCGCTCTCTTCCAGTTATGTTTGATACCGCTCTATTCTTTTGGCACATGGATCGCATTCGGCAGAAAGAAGTTCAACTTTTCAGAATATATCATCCTCAATACGTTCATGGGAGGACAGCGGCTGTTCATGTCGCTCGTGCTGTTCCCGTTATTGTATATCTTCAACGGGACACCGTTCTTCACGATCGCCGTCAACATCAATACAGCTTCCGGATTACTCCTGTTCTTCTGGTCCTGCAATCAGCTGTTCAATGAGCATAGCCGTATCAAAACATTCTTTCAGACATTGCTCGCGTATACCATCATTTTTGGGATATCGGCGCTCACGTTCCTCGCCATTTTTTCAAATTCAGCGCTCGCTTCTTTCTTGTTCCGCTGATGACAAACCGGCTCTCCAATTCGAACATGGGTAGCGTATCGGGAATATTATTGGGATCGTTTTCCGCCGAATATTACCCTGTAGAACGGGGTCTTATCCAACAGCGGAACAAGGACCGCCGTTAACACGATGCTGATAAGGATAATGCGAAACACCATATCCTGAATCAATCCGGCGGCGGGAATACCAAATTGCGCGGGAAGTCCTGCAAGGACTGCCGCCGCCAATCCTTTCGGCACCATCACGGACATGACCGACCGCTCGTACCATGGAATCGTTGTGCTCACGACCAACCGTGTGACGATCAATCGGGCAAGATAGATCAGCGCAACGATCACTGCCGGCCAGATGAACGCCTCCCATCCGTCGAACCGCATCTGAATTCCGAGATAGATGAAGAAAAAGATCTTCACCAGAAAGACCATTTCGGCATAAAATTGTTTTTCCGTCTCATTCAGCCGGCTCCATTCGATCCCCTTCAGCAGTGGCAGCCGATTGAAACGGAAATACCGGAAATTGGTCAGCGTCACACCAAAGGAGAGCGATGTGATCGCTCCGCTGAATCCGAGCATCTCTGCCAATCCGTACAGAATAAAGATGAATGCAAACGTCGTGAATGTCGTATTAGGAAAACGGCGCACTTTGGTCAAGAGATACAACCACAGATGTCCTCCCAGGACTCCGATGAATGTCGCGAAGAAAAAAGATGAAAGGATACTGCCGATGATCTTCCCGGTACCGGAATTTGTGCTGACCATCGCTTCGAGCACCCCGGCAACAAGCACGATACACAAGACATCGGTCAGCGATGATTCCAGAACGAGCACCGTTCCGGCAGGTTCTTTCAGTTTCAATCCGTGCACCATCGGCACGATCACTGCAGAGGATGTTCCGCCGATGATGGTCCCAAGCACTATCCCGGTCAGCATATCTGTGTGGAACACTCCCATCATGATTCCGACTGCGATCGCTGCAGTGACAATGAATGAGACCATCGTCAGCATAAGCGTCTCCGAAGCGGCTCTAATAATGGTCGGGATCTCCAGTGTCGTACCTCCTTCAAATAGGATCACGGTCAATGCAATCGTGGTGAGAGCTGCACCCACTTTCCCGAAATCACCTGGCGCAACAATATGCAATACTGGTCCCGCAGCGATGCCGATGATCATCAGCAGCAGAACATCCGGGATGCGCGTCCGTTCGAACACGGCAGTAAAGAGATGAGCGAGAAAGACGAGAAGTCCGATAGTAAAGATCGTAACGGCCATAGTATTCTTTATTGTTCGTTAGCGGTACAAATGTGATGGTGGATCGATTTGATAACGGTGCCGAGCGGCACAATGTCCGTGCAACAACGAAGGATCAATTCATCAGAATGTCGAGCAGGCGTTTATCGCGTTTGTAGACATCCCCGTAAAAATTGACCTCTCCCCGATCATTCACCCATGCAGTGAAATATCCAATGAACACCGGTATCTTCTGTTTCAGCATCACCGTTATCTCTTTTCCACCGTGCATAGTGGAATCGATCTTTTCCGGTGTCCACGCGGTATCATTCTTCAGGATCGTTACGGCGAGTTCTTTCGGTTTTGCCACACGGATGCATCCGTGACTGAACGCTCTGCTTTCCTTTTGATAAAGATTCTTCGCAGGCGAATCATGCAGATAGATATCATTGGAATTCGGGAACATGAACTTCACCAGTCCGAGCGAGTTATCGCCTCCGGGTCTTTGACGAACGAGTCCGTTATTCCATTCCATGTTGCGCGATTCAAGATAGTTGGAATCTTTCGCCATTCCCGGACGGACTTCCTTTGCAATGATGCTTTTCGGCAGATACCAATACGGACTGAACACAATATAGCTCATCTCTCCGCTGAAAATGACCGTCTTAGACATGCTTGCTCCGACAACAACAGGGGACTCGAATTCGTTCTTGCCGTTCCGAAAAAGATTAAGCGTATAAGCAGGGATGTTCACGACAACAAACTCCTTTGCTTTCGATATCTCCGGCGATATCCAGCGGCAGCGCTCCATGTTCACCAAAATGGTCTTGATCCGTTTGCCGACAGGGATGTTCATATCACGGATATGTTTCGGAAGGATCGCATCCTCGTGATTGAATCCGTTACGCCTGAGATATTTTTTCATACCTGCCGCCAATTCTTTATCGAAGACGGCGCTTTCATTATTCCTGCGGAGATCACCGGTCATGAACAGTCGCTCTCTGATCTGCAGCAGCGCCTTTGCAGAATCACCCGGTGAGTATGCTTTCGCTGTGGAATCTGGTTCGATCATTCTCCATCCGCCTCGGCTTTCGATCTCGCGGTACCGTTTCAATGCATCACGAAGTTTATAATACTGAGCAAGCAGGGACCGTTCATCTTTTTTGAGCAATTCCGGCTCAGTCATAAGAGATTTGAGCAGAGCGGAATACGAGACTTTCTTGCGAGGAAGCAGCCATCCCATCGCCGAGGAACTCCGTTCATCGACACCTTTCACGACTTTTTCCGCATAGAAAAGGAATGTTGATGTCAACAGCACATCGGTCTCTTCGGGTGAAAGCACATTCTCACCATCATCGATGAAGATATCATCCAACTGTTCCTGATACGGGAATGTTGCCGTGATCCCTTCCTCCTTAAGACCTTTCATCTTATTATAGAGGGAACTGCCGAATTCAATGATACCATTGCTGTCGAACCAGATCCTGTTGAATTGATGCCGGCGGTAGACCGCAACCACGGTGTTCTGATATTTCTCCAATCGCGGATGCGTTGTGAAGAAATTCGCAACAACACTGCTGTCGAATTGGATATGACTCATATCGTTGATATTCCCATGCAGCCGATCGTCGCCCTCACTCTCTTTTTCAGGTGGACGGCATGATTCCATCGTGAGAACGAGGGTCAATAAAACGGGAACAATAAAAATATTTCGCATGGTCATATTCAGAGGGAGCATTTGCCGGGATGACATCGAGCGATGACGGTCACAAATAGTTGAGTTGTTTTTGCACTACGACTTTCAAAACGTGATCTATCCTCTTATATTGCACTATCATGTTCCGCACTTTCCGTAGTAAGGATATCAGAATGGTACGAAAGATGCACTCCATCTACAAGAAAATACAGTATTTCGATACGATCGGAAATATTCCGGATCAATGCACCCGCAGACGGAGCATTCATCAAAGGATTCAGTTATGAGCAAAAAAAATAACGGGACCACATTCCGCCTTACTGCAGCATTCACCGAATTTGTGAAGAGTGAAACATCCGGCGGGATCGTTCTGCTGATCTGTACCGCGGTCGCGTTAGCATGGGCGAACTCATCCTGGTCAAACGGATATTTCCATCTGTGGGAGTCGCCGCTCTCGATCGGCATTGGTCAATTCTCCCTCACTAAGACTCTCATCCATTGGATCAATGACGGTCTGATGGTGATATTCTTCTTTTTTGTCGGACTGGAGATCAAGCGGGAGATCGTCATCGGCGAATTGTCTTCAGTAAAAAAGGCAATGCTCCCAATCATCGCTGCCCTGGGTGGGATGATCGGTCCGGCATTGATCTTCCTCGCGTTCAACGGCAGCGATCCGGT
>JBMOHT010000262.1:0-4287 GCA_049317705.1 Bacteroidota bacterium
CTCCTTCGGAACCGGTGATGTGCTGACCGAATGACCCTTCGATATTTCCGTTCACAGTAACGATGAATCCATTATCATCCAGTGTGCCGTACAATAAAGCAAGATTGTCCTTCACGGAAATATTCGCGGACGCCGACAACGTCCCGGTCGGTTTGCTGACGACGAGTGTTCCGAAGTCAAGATCGGGAAGTGTCTGTGCACCCGTTCCGTTGAAGACGAGCTTCGAACCGGCGGTCTGATAGCCGCCGCCCCCCGGGAATGCAGCATTCAGCGTGAGTGCTCCGCTGATATAGGTCGAATCGGTATTCGAGAAGGTCACAACATTGGTAGAGCGGTTGCCGCTGATCGTCAGATTCCCGTACCGCAGCGGCGGAACACTCAAAGAAGTTGTACCGAAGAAGTCAAACGTTGAACCTGAAGCGATCGCATGATCGATGACTGTTCCAGGATCAAACAGATTCTCGACCGTATACGTACCGGCATTCAGATTCTTGGAGTGGTCGCTGAAGAGAAGATTGAAATACGTTGTCGGAATGACACCTTGACCGTCCGCCGTGCTCGAGTAGATGACCGTACCGTTCCCTGCGTTGAGGTTCTCCACATAACCGGCCGTTGTTCCGCCGATCGACAGCGTGTCGGTATTGACATACAACAAACCGGTCTGATCATCGAAGAAGAGCGTGTCGGCCACCGCTACTGATCTGTTTAACGTTACACCAACAGAATTTTTCACTGACAATACCGAAACAACGGACGGGAGACCATCGCCCGTATTCTGCAGAATAGTATTTTCATAGATATATCGTCCGCCGGGACTGAACGTCCGGCTTCCCGACATTCTGATATCCCCTGTCGCGCCTGATTCGGTGATACCGGCTGCATCAGCGATCACGATGGTTCCTCCCGCTTTCAGCTCGAATGAACCGGAGCCGATGAGTGTCGATTTATTCAGGATCCCACCGCTTTCAACAATGAATGGTCCGTCGAAATTGGTGATGGAAGGAAACGACAGTTTTTTCGAGACGAGTATTTCAATATCCGAAGAAATAGCACCGGAAATATATGCTGTTTGAACCGCACCGATGAAATGGAGCACACCGTGCGCTCCGCTGCCGCCGGTGATCGTGAGGCTTCCAAATGGGTTTGCGAATTCATTCGGACTGTTCGATCCGGTGATCTCGATCGTATCCTGTGCACTTTCCGAAACGCTGAGATTCACTGTTCCGCTGAAGAGGTTGAATTTTCCTACCGTCAGTTTTGAATCCGTATCGAACAGAACGATCGATCCGGTGCCGGTATTTTGAATATCGAATGTTCCCGCGACATTCGTCAATTGTGAATTGAAATTCAACGCAGAGGATTGACCCGAGGAGTTATACGTTAAATGATAAAATGATTGGTTGAGTCCGCTCAGCGTTGTTGCAGTTTGGATGCCGAGGATCACGGCCGTTGAACCATTCCCCCATGTGAATTCAGGGATGGTTCCACCGTCATGATTGTCCATATAGGTACCGTTCATGAGTCCGGTAGCTCCGCCGCCGTACTGAAGCGTTCCGCTATTATCGATCGTACCGTCCACGATCAGATCATATCCGCTGCCGTTACCGTCAGTCACTGTCAGTATTGCAGAAGGATGGAAAAAATCCACCACCGCTCCGGCGCGGACAATCACTTCAGACGCGTTATCATTGTTCGTCGCCCCGAGGGAAAGCCCCTGACCGCCGATATCGAGCAGTCCATTCACAGTGATAAATGCGCCGATCGCAACTTTTTGATAGGTATTTCTCAGAACGAGATTGTGATAATCGAGATGTCCTGTGTATTGAGAGACCGTCGATGAATTGAATTCAACCGTTGAACCGGTCAAGTCATAGGTAGGGGAAAAACCCGCGGTGAACGCTCCCGATATGTGAACGGTGTCGGTACTGACATTTGGAAACACAGCGGTTCCTGCCGATTTGCTGATATTCAATCCAGCATACCGAAACCCGGGAATGGGCTGAGTGCCCGTCCCGTTAATGTTGATGATGTTCGATGCATGGACAACGGGGTTCGCTGAACCGGGCGAGAACACATTGGAGATGAACAATGTCCCTGACGGAAGACTCTTCGAATAATTATTGAAGGTGAGATTCCCGTACTGCGAAAGATTGGTGAGAATATTTTGACCGCCCGATGTTTTGAGGTACGACACCGTTCCATTACCAGCCGAGGTGATCTTTCCGCTCAGATCGGAACTGACACCGCCCAACAGCGTTAAGGAATCCGAACCGATATCGACGGTCGCACTGATCACTGTGAAGGAATCCGTAACAGTGAGTGAGTTCGACAGCGAAAGGAAACAGCCAACAGCCCCAAATTTTCCGACCGTTGCCGGAAGTCCGTTGCCGGTCACAGACGCTGCATTGAGATACACATAATTTGCACCGGAGTTGTAGATCCTTGAACCGGTCACCTGTATTCCGCCGGAAAGCGTCGGTGAAGTTGTTATACCATTGATATGGGAGACCCGAAGAGTTCCCCCGGAATTCAGGATGAAATCCCCGGCACCGCTCAACATGAACTGATTGACGGAGGGATCCAATGTAGCATTCGCATCGATCCGGAATTCAGTCGGCACCGGAATGTTATTTTGCATCTCGACCCATGCGCCGCTCAACAATTGGTACTTAACGCCCGCACCGATCGTGCCGTAGATCTCGACCCCTGTCATTCCGGAATCGAACCGGAGCGTACCGGTACTTCCCGCTCCGGTGCAGAGAAGCGAACCTGCGCCGATCTGACGGAACACACTATCCCCTTTGAAGGTGATGGTCGGATTGACGGCGGGAGTCGTGGCAAAGTTCACCGTTCCTGCCCACTGTACAAAACCGGAGAGATCGAGATTCGATGAAGTATTAAAAAGAACAAGACTCCCCGTGCCGGTCGTAACAACGGTGAGAATATGCACATTCGACAATTGTGAATTACACTGGAACACTGACTGCTGCGAACTGCTTCCCCAGATCAATTCCCAAAATGATTGATTCAATCCGCTCATTATTGTCGCATTCACAATTCCGTCGATGTTTGCCTTCGAATACGGTGCCCATGTAAAGACGGGAATGGTGCCGCCGTCAATTTCGTGATGATATTGTCCGCCTGAAGAGATGATCCCGGTCCCTCCGGCATTATAATTCAATACTCCTTGATTCTCCAGCGACCCTTCGACCACAAGATCGTATCCGCCGGCATTACCATTACCGATCGTCAATACTCCGGTGGATTGAATAAACAATTGACCGGTGTTGGCAACAAAACATTCAGGAACGGTAACGGTGGACGGTAATGACAGACTGAGGATCCCGGTAGGATCGATGATAAGTTTTGCTCCCGCTCCTGATACCGTCCAATTATTTCCGCTCGTTTGATAGAGATGACCCGATTGAATGACGAATGTATCACCCGAAGTAAAATCGGAAGGATTACTTCCGGTGCCGTTGGGAAGTGTGGTCCAATGAGAAAGGTCGTAAACAAAGCCGGTACCGAATTTGGAGTAATACGTTGTTGCAAATGCAGTTGAAGCGGCTGCAAGAGTGAAGAGAAGAATAAAAAAAGTTGTCGCAAAACGATTCATCAATTTTCCAGAAACAGTGTAAAATTCAAGACTTTCACAGGAATTATGAAGTCATACCGGACATTAATTATCCGCTGATCATCGGTCTAGGGGAGTTAAAAGTCCTTTGAAAATAGAAAGCATGGAGTGAATAGTCAAGGAAACGATGTGTTATGACGCACATAGTATAGAGCAGGTTTGACGCTGGACAACAGTTTGATTTGCACCAAAAAGTCCCTATAATTTCAGCATAAATTGACCGGGAATGATCATGAAACTTACCAAAATACTCTTTGTCTGCCTCGGCAACATTTGCCGCTCCCCTTCAGCCGAAGGGGTCATGAAAAAACTCGCCGTAGGACTCCCGATCGAGGTCCAATCCGCCGGCACGGCCGGTTACCACATCGGCGAACTCCCCGATCCGCGCACCCGTTCACATGCACGAAAACGCGGATATGAACTGGTCAGCCGTGCCCAGCAGTTCGATCCTGCCAGACATTTTGAGCAGTTCGACCGCATCATTGCAATGGATTTGAACAATCTTTCGGACTTGAAAGCAATGGACCGCACGAAGAAGTATCATCACAAGCTTTCGCTCATGACCGATTATTGCGAATCAATGGATGTCAGAGCCGTACCCGATCCGTACTACAGCGGTCCCGAAGGATTCGAACACGTGCTGGATATTCTGG
>JBMOHT010000263.1:0-4267 GCA_049317705.1 Bacteroidota bacterium
TTCCCTATAATTTTTTTGTGATGTAGGGACGGACGGAAGTCCGTCCCGCAAAGAAAAACCGCATTCAACAGGGAAATAATGTAGGTGCGGACGCGAGTCCGTCCCGCAAAGAAAAACCGCATTCAACAGGGAAATAATGTAGGTGCGGACGCGAGTCCGTCCCGCAGAGAATAACCGCATTCAACAGAGAAATAATGTAGGTGCGGACGCGAGTCCGTCCCGCGGAGAATTACCGCAATTATGTAGAGACGGACAATTGTCCGTCTCTGCTGTTTTAAATGATATTTGCGATCGTGTGTGCAAGCAGATGATTCAGATACACCAACGGAAGATAGATCACCAATCCCATTCCGATGCTCCGTACGATCAATTTCTCGGGAACAATTCCGCTCCTTCGTATCTGATAGAATAGATAGAAGGAGAACGGAATATTGAAGATCACTGCCGTCATCGTCCCGGGATTATACATTCCTAAGAAGAACCACCCGATCATATGCGGTATTAATGCATTCCAAAAAATGATCGCTTGAAGCGTGAGCAACGCGAGAATACCATTCGTGCGGATCTCTCCGCGTAGGCAGAACCACGTAACAACCGCCGGAACAATCGTTACCAAGACCAAAGATATATATAGTTGACGCGCAGAGAATTGAAGATGCGACATGAACGGCACCTGCTGCTTCACAATTCCTACATACAAATTCATCCACTCAGGCATCGTCAATGCCTCTTCAATATTATGGATGGTCAGTACGATCGGAATGAGCCAAAGGATCTTTTTGATCTCGTTCTCTTTATGGTTCATAGACTCATTCATCATCACCTTCAAAAAAGAGAAGTCCCGCTGTAGGCAGGACTCCTTTCGAACTGAACTATATTCTGATTGCTATTTCAGAAGCATCATCTTCGATGCTTTCACCGAACCGCCGAATTCCAGCCGTGAGAAATAAAGACCGCTCACAAGAGATGAACCGTCGAACTTCACCCGATAGACTACTCCTCCTACAACCGCATTGTTGAATAGCTGAGCCACTTCCTGACCGAGCATCGAGAAGATACGCAGCCGCACATCACCGTCCGCCGGCGCAGAAAATTCCACGGTCGTAAAAGGATTGAACGGATTCGGATAATTCCGCAGCAGCAGATACTGCTGAGGAACATGTTCATCATTCCCGACACCGGCTGTCCCGGAGGTTTTGATGGAAACGGTCGTATCATTCATCGCAATACTGTTGATGCTCTTCACATTCTTCAGCTGGATGGAATAATTTGTCCCTGCCCCCAGATTCGATTTCTCAACAAGGATCTTCGAATAATCATTGTTCACGCCGAAGGTCACTTTTGTCGCTGTGCCTGAAGCGCCGAAATCGATATTCGCAGTATTGAGCACTGTTGTGGAATCCAGCACGCGGGAGAAGTCGATGAGCAGCGTCGTGGCGTTCATCTGTTTCACATCGACCACCGAAGGACTCATTGTGGGGAACCACAATTCCGCCGCAAATTCCGGATGATCGATGAACGGATTGCGGTTCTTTTGAATGGCAAAAATTGCCGCATTGCGGTTGATCTCTTTCGTGCTTACGGTATCGCGGATCGTCCATGAATACAGCATGCTCGCATACCACGGCAGGATGTCCGATTTATTTGTTCCCGGACTTGAACCCCAGCCGCCGTCCTCACCAAAATAACGGACAGACATATACATTGCCGAACGGGCGACATCCCCTTTATATTCATTGATCGGTTCGAACACTGTTCCGGAATAACCAGGGGAGACACTTGATCCGACTTTACAACCGTTCAGAGATGTCCAGCTTGCCGAACCGACATCACCGTACGGATAATTGCTGCGGCGGTTGTTCACATAACCGTCCGTCGGATACATATGGAACAGATCCGACCGGGCGGGATTCGTTGCTCCCAGCCAGCTGTCGCACCACGAATGCTCGCGGTTGTAGCAGTTGTTCTCTCCGCTGTAGCTACCGCATTTTTTCACATTGTGTGAATACTCATATGGCGGAGTTCCTCCGGGGATATCGGAATACATATCCCAAACTTTTCCGTTCGGTTTGGAATCGGTCGATATGAATGCTGTATACAGTCCGTCGTAACTCACTACGGAATGTCCTTTGATGATATTATGGAGTGCCGTGCGAAGCGCTTGTCCGTACTGTCTGAATGCTGCGCCGTAATAGTCCGACGATGCAGGCGGAGGCGCAACTGTGGAATATGTCCCGCTCAGCCCGACGGATTGTGAAGCTACGCCGGTGCTTGTAAGAGTGATGTTTCCTGAGTGTGTCCCTTGCGCTGAAGGATTGTACCGTGCGTAGATCGTTGTTGTCGCAACCGCACCGCCGCTGTGTGTCAGCGTGATCGGCGAAGTGCTCCATGTGGAATTATTCTGCGATAATTCGAATTGTGCTGGCGGCGTGATCAGGATATTGTCTGTGAGCGCAGTACCGCTGACGGTAAAACTTTGTGAAAGAGAAGGAACAGCATTGATCTGTCCATACGAAAGTGAAAGTGCGGAAACAACAATGTTCGCTGTTGTCGTATCATCAACACCACCTCCTGTGGAATCAGAACGAAGTGATATGTCATCCAAGCGGCATGCAATGGCTCCGGTCTTTACGAATTTGATCTTTAACCCGTTGATCTGTGCTGCCGGCGGAAGCACAACATCGCTCACAAGATACCAATTAACGGCTGCGGTGCTGGCGGGAAGTCCTGTAACCGACACTGTCTGGTATGCTGTTCCATCCCAAAATTGGACCGCAAGATTCGCAAATGCTGTCCCTGCAGCTCCTTCTTTTCTTACCGCAAAACTGAGCTTCAATGATGTATATGCTGCAGCATTGATCCCTTCAATTGCAAACCCACGTTCATCCGTAGGCACTGCTGCGCCTGCCGTTGCTGTAAAATATACCTGTCCGCCGCCTGATGCTCCCGCATACCCGGTTGATGCAGTACTATTCGTCCGAACATCAGTGGTGTTTGCCGCCCCGCCGGCAGTCATTGTCAGATTGTCGTTGTCGAATCCATTCGCCGTTTCATAGTCGGCGATGATCGTTGTTGCACTTGGCGTTCCGAAGGATTCATTAAAGATCGTGGTCTGCGCAGCAGCAAACGAGGAAAACAGAAGAACAAGAACAAGGATTTTTTTCATTGAACAGTTAATTGGAGTTGTTTGAAATGATGAATTAATTTTTGTGAATTTTCGTGCCTTTGTGGAGGAGATCGTTGAATGTCGAATATATCACTCTTTTCATTTATTACTTATGACGGACGGCACCCGCACGATCGTCAACCCGCTCTCATTCCCCATCCTGTCGACTACTGTGACCGCTGCCGATGTGAGATTTTCCGTCGATTCAACGCTATTCTTATCAGCGGTCGGTGTTTGCACCGCTTTCTGTATCTTCCTCTGCAGTGGCAATACGGTCCTGGCCTGCGGCGCACTGATGATCACATATTCCCATTTTGTACCGAATTGGAAATAGACAACGGAACGGAAGATATCAGGATCGAGCTTTTCATTCCACACGATCGCTATCGAATCATTCTCAACTGTTGCCGTAACAACAGGCGCATCCGGACTTGCATCATCAAGCCACGGTGATGTCGGAACGATCGCGGGCCGTTTGTACGGTCCGTTCTTCAACATACTGTTCACGGCACTGCTGTCCTTCATGAACGATTTCATGCTGAAGTGAACTTCTCCCGGTGCGTCAGGAACGAATCCCCGCGTGATCATGATCTGATTGAAGATCTCATCAGCCGTCTTTTCTTCTTTCGGTCTGTTAATGATCATTCCGGGCCAAAGGTTCCGTTTCATCGTATTCTCTTTCGCCCACCATCCAAGAAGAACAGGAAAACTTTGCGGTATCTGATTCACCGGCCAGTATAACTGCGGTGTCCAGTAATCCACCCAGCCGTTGTTCAGCCACAGTTTCGCGTCGGCATACAGCATATTGTATTGATCATATCCGGCGATGGAAGCAGGATTCTTCGGCCTCCAGATGCCGAAGGGACTCAAACCGAATTTGATTAATTTCTTTTCGGATTTTATTCCTTGATAGACTCTCTCAATGAACGCATTAACATGAGCCCTCCGCCAATCCTCTCTGCTGATTGAAGAATTCTTATCCTTCGCCGCATTCCACTGCTCATCATCCGGGAATTTCCCGTCATTGTACGGATAAAAATAATCATCAAAATGGATCCCGTCCACATCATACCGCTTCACAACATCCATCACCACATTGTA
>JBMOHT010000264.1:0-4250 GCA_049317705.1 Bacteroidota bacterium
GCGCGGACGGATTCAACATCGCTGCGGTTCGGTTTCAATGATTCTGATTTCTCGATTTTTTTTGCCACTCGTTAGCCTCTCTTAAAATACACATAAACAGGAATGTCACAAAATATTACGCCTTGATCTCTCGCTAAGACGCCAAGACGCAAAGAATATTTTAATATGTAAAACCTTAGCGTCTTTGCGAGATGATAGTTACCGTTGGTTTGGTTACTAAGAAAACATAATTAAATTCTCATCTCCTCGCAAGCCACTCGCGGGGATTCTGTTTGTCCTTCTCTTTCCACACTTCAAAGTGGAGCATGTTTCCCGATACGGTCTCGCCGCTCTGCGCGATGACGGCTCCTTCTTTCATCTGCTGGCCGGTGATGACGGTGATCTCCGAAAGATGTGCATAGACCGTTCGATATCCGTGACCGTGATTGATGATGATCAGGTTCCCGTACGAAGGGAGCCAGTGAATGAGCGCGACCTCACCGTCCGCCACAGTGCGGACAGGAGCATTCTCTTTTGTTGAGATGTCTATGCCGGTGTTGGTGGTGATGGTCTTCATCACCGGATGGACCTGATTTCCGAACTCTGCAACAACGCGGCCGCCCGAAACGGGCCAGATCAGTTTTCCTTTCCGTTCATCCAAAGGACGAAGAACAAGTTCCACCTTCGCTGTTTCGATCTCATACTCTTTATCTTTTTCTTCTGCGCGGCGGTTCGCTTCCGCGATCTCGCGTTCCTTCTCTTTCGCCTTAGCCAGGTCGTTCTTCCGTTTCAGATCCGCCAGTTCTTTTTCCCGCTCGATCTTGGCAAGACGCTCGCGTTCTTTTCGCGCCGCGCGTTCCTTCGCGATGCGTTCTTTCCGCTCCTTCTCTTCACGCTCCACGCGTTCCTTGCGGATGCGTTCCTGCTCGATCAAATTGGCGACGAGGTTCTCTAGTTCTTTTGCCGCGGATATCTTGCGTGTCAGTTCCGCCTTCAATTGCTGCTTGTCCTCGCGGATATCTTTCAGCACATTGCTGCGGCGCTCCTTCGTCTTGTTGAGCGTGTTCTCTTCCTTCAGTTTCTCGGAGATGAGCTGTTGTTCGGTGGAAAGTTTCTCCTGCAGCGTGCTGTGCTCGATCTCTATCTGTCCTTTTTTCGAGACGATCTTTTCCAGGTCCTTCTTCCGCTGATCGGAGAACCGTTTCATATACTCGATGCGGATGTACAATTGATTGATGGAATTGGAGGAGAGGATCGTTTCGAGGTCGTAGACCTTTCCGTATTTGTAGACGGATGAGACGTAATGTGCGTAATGATTCTTTAGGAACGCGAGCTGTTTCTCAAGCTGATCGACATTCTCTTTGGTGGATACGATGGATGTGCGGATGAGCTGTTCCTCTTCGCGCAGTTCGTTGAGCAGTGTGCGGACGAGATTAGCTTTCTGTTCGATCAATTCCAGACGGCCGAGAGTTGCCTTTTCTTTCTTTTCACTTTCGTCGATCTGTTGCTCATACTGCTGGATCTCCGCGCGAAGACGTTTCAGCTGCTGGTCCTTCCGCTTGATGTCGGCCTGCTGATTGGCGAATCCGAACGGAAGCACCAGAAGAGCGGTCACACAATATAGAAGGATACGCGTCATTCGATGGTGATGACTTCAGCGTCTTCGGGGTATGCGATGCGCATCGGGGACGATGCATCGTCGTTCGTTATGCTGCTGTATTCGAGCAATAATGAGGCATCTTTTGAGGGGATGGTGACCTCAACCTGTTCGGGAATCACCGCGCCTTCAGCGCTGCGTTTGTATGTGTATTCCACCTTCCACAGCGTCCTGCCCGAGATGGTCTTTCTGACACATCGTGTTATACGGAGGAAATCTTCCTGTACGGTGAACCTGTCGTACGTGCTGTCGTTCACCGGTGAAGTGAATGTGTAGAAACGTCCCGCCGACACTTCAAGACTGTCGATCGCGGCGGAAGGAAGCAACGGATGATTTCCCTGCAGGGAGCTGATGAGCAGTTCAACCGGAATGTCGTTGATGAACGGAAGCATCTTCATCTGCTGAGCGGGGTTGCCGCGGTAGACGGTATTGTTCAGCGCATTGTAGGCCGTGAACTCACTGCGGGTGAAGAGTGCTGAACCAACGGTGAAACCGAACGGTCCGTAAACGGTCATCTTCACCGAGTCAGTGCCGCGCGTGAGAAGGTCGAATCCTGCGGACTGGTTCATCCTCGGCGAGTTGACGGTGATGGTCCCTTCGGCAGAAAAATTCTTCGATGCGACAGTGGACTGCACGAGTACATTCTTCAGTTCATCGGGGGACATCGCTTCATTGACCGCGGGCTTCGGCGCAGTGCCGCAGCCGATGATGAAGATCAGCGCAAACAGCGGGAGAAGTTTGTACATGCTCAAAGTGTTCCCCGTGTCAGTTTTTCTTTCAGCGCAAAATTCTTTTCATCCTTCTCCAGCGCTTTGGACCAATACTTCTTTGCTTCATCCATCTTGTTCAGTTTTGCATACGCGTCGCCGAGATGTTCAAGCACAACAGCGCTTGCGTCGCCGGCATCAACTGCTTTTTGGATGTAGATGAGTGCTTCGGAATATTTTCCCTTTTGGAA
The DNA here is from genome assembly GCA_049317705.1 of Bacteroidota bacterium. Lineage (GTDB taxonomy): Bacteria > Bacteroidota > Ignavibacteria > UBA10030 > UBA8401 > UBA8401. The sequence continues at coordinate 2,595 of JBMOHT010000264.1, forward strand.
CAGGATCCATCCGTACGTATCGAGGTACGATGAATTCAATGAATCCGATGCGAGTGATTCGCGGGACATGTTCTCGGCGCGTTCCAACTGCAGACCGCGTTCGGAGAGACTATAGGCATAGTTATTCAGCACGAGAGCGGACTTGGGATCGATGCGCAGCGCACGTTCGTACGCGGAATCCGATTCTGTATGCATCTTCAGCGCATCATACGTCAGTCCGAGAGAGGAGAGGGCGTTCACATCCGTCGGATTCAGTTCAACGGCACGCTCCAGCGCGACGCGGGAATCCTGCTGCATGCCGGCGCGGTTGTAGGCGATCCCCAGCAGCATGTAGATGCGAAAATCTTCCTGCACATATTGTTTCGCTTTGGTGAGGATGCTGATGGTCTCTTTGAAATCCTGTTTGTCGAAATACATCCATCCGAGCTGCCACCACGCATCGCCGTTCCAGTTGGCGAATTGTGTAGCGCGGGTGAAATACGATTCGGCGATGGAATCTTTCTTCATCCCGCGGTAGAGCACGCCGAGATAGACGAACGAACGGGCATCGGTCGGATAATTCTTTTCATATTGTTTGAAGACGGCGATGGCTTCCGGAATGACAAGCGTATCCTTCAGCGTCTGTGCATAGAACGCCATGCCGATCCGCAGATGTGTGTCCGGATCGAGAGAGTCTGCTTTGAGCACAGTGTTGAGTTCTTTCTTTGCCGATTTCCAGTCGTTCTGCTGCAGATAGACATCCGCCAGTGTTGAACGGAGCATGATATTGTCAGGATTCTTTTCGAGCACATCGGTCAGAGTGGAGAGTGCTTTATCGAATTTCTTCGTGCGGATGTACACTTCGGCAAGATTCTGCTTCACGGCAGGATTTCCCGGATCGAGTTTCTGCATTGCTTCGAGCGCTTCTTCGGACTTATCATATTTTTGGAGTGCGGAACTCAGCTGCGCAATCTGCATCAGGATCTCCCATGTGGGTCCCTGACGCGACAGAATGCCGTTGTACAATTCGAGAGATTCAAGCGGTTTCACCCGCTCCAATAACTGTGCAAGTGTGTATGCGGAATTGACGTTTGCCGGATCGATCTTCAGCACATTGCGGAATTCTTCTGCCGCCTTGTCGAATTGTCCAGCACTCAAATAGATCTGCGCAAGCAGTTCGCGGTATTCCACTTTATCCGGTTCATGCTTGATGGCGATCAGCACATTCTCAGCAGCAGGATTGAAACGGCGGAGCTGGGTGTAGCATTTTGCCATCGCAAAGAAGATGGACGGATCGTGGTCAAAACGGACCGCTTCCTGATAATCCAGAATGGCATCGGCATATTGTCCTTTGCTCTCTTTCAGCGAACCGTCGATGAACAGCTGCATCGCAGCGGAGCGGTCCTTCTCATCCCCCTGCGGCATCTGGGCGTGCGGATTTTGAGCCTGCGGAGCCGCTTCCGCGGTCTCTTTATTGGAAGAACATCCTGAAAATGTAAGAAGTGCAGCGATCATTCCGGCGGCACAGATCCAAAGACAACGCTTCGTCATACAGCGGTATTTCCTTTCGATATTTCATGAAAGATAAAAAAACTTGGAGGGAGTTACAATGTAAAGGGTTGGACGAATGAAAAAGGCGGCTTGTTCGCCGCCTTTCGTAAAAAGAAGTGCAGAAAT
>JBMOHT010000265.1:0-4246 GCA_049317705.1 Bacteroidota bacterium
TGCTGCAGTTCGCCGATGATCTCCAGCAGTTCAAGATACTCTTCGCTCGTATGGTCCGTCACCGCCAGTTTCTCGTATGCTTCGCCGAGCTCCTGCTCTATCATAAGCACATCTTCGAACGCCGATTCTACTTCCTTATATAGAGAAGCGTCCGAGTCCACCACCGCATCCTGCGGCAGATAGCCGACCGACACGAAGCGAGCTTTATTGACGCTCCCTTCCATCGGCGGGTTGATGCCGGCGATGATCTTCATCATGGTCGATTTGCCGGCGCCGTTGCTGCCGACCAGACCGATCCTGTCGTGCGGATTGATGGTGAACGAGATATCGTCGAACAGGTAGCGTTCGCCGAAGTTGACGGTAAGATTGTTTAAGGAAAGCATCGATTAATTTCTAATTTCCCAAATTGATAAATTTGTAAATTGTCTCAAAAACAGCTAAAAACAACAGTTCTGAATCGAACTACACATGGTATAAAAACAAATCCCCGCGCGGCGCCCGTGAAACGAACTGGGTTGAGCGGGGAATAAATACACTTGAGTGCCAATATACGAAAATTTGAATGTGGATGAAATCAAAGATTTCTTTGTCCTTGGGATGGAAATTTGGCCGTTCTTCAATTTTTCCGATATGTACCGTTCACTCTAAGCGAACGATTCACTGATCGATGCGCCTTAAACGCAGTCCGGACGGGCGTCCGGACCTACATTTATTCTCCGTGACCTCCGTGTTCTCTGTGGTGTTGTTTTTGCAACGACGGACTGAAGTCCGTCCCTGCTATGTTCGCGTTTCTTTGCGATCTTTGCGGATGATGTCCTATCCCTTTTCTCTGCGTGCTCTGCGATCTTCGCGGTGATTTCACCTAAATGCGATCCGGACAGGAGCCCGGACCTACATTTAATCTTGGCGTCTTTGCGGTGATGGCTTCGTTTGCGGGACGGACAATTGTCAGTCCCTACATAATTTTATCCGCGTAGATCCGTCCGATCCGTGTCATCCCTGCCCGACTGACCTATCATTCGCATCGTCGGTCAGGCGGGCGTATTCTATTGCTCTTCTGCGCACTCCACGGTGATTGCTTTTTCTCCTAAAAATTCCCACAATTATTGCACCCATCATCTGATCAGGAACCTCTATGAACGCCATCATCTACACAAATTACGGCTCACCCGATATGCTCCGTCTTGCCGATGTGCCGAAACCTCAACCGAACCCCGGCGAGATCCTCGTCCGCGTCCGCGCGGCAACGGTGAACCGTACTGACTGCGGATTTCTGCGGGCTGATCCGTTCATCGTCCGCCTTTTCAGCGGCCTCTTCAAACCGAAGAATATCATCCTTGGTAATGAGTTCGCGGGGGATGTGGAAGCGGTCGGCATCGGTGTTACGAAATTCAAGATCGGCGACCGGGTGTTCGGCTTCAGCGGAAAGACCTTCGGCGCTCATGCGCAGTATCTCACCTTCAGTCAGGACGGCCCGATCGCCGCGATGCCTGCGAATTTTTCGTATGAAGAAGTTGTGCCGGGGACCGAAGCGATGCATTACGCGTGGCACGACATCCGCGCGGCAAAAGTGACGAAGGATCAGTCCGTACTCATCTACGGCGCGACGGGAGCCATCGGCTCCGCGGCGGTGCAGCTGGTGAAAGCGCTCGGCGCGTTCGTCACGGCGGTCGGCAACACGAAGAATATGGAACTGGTCCGCTCCCTCGGCGCGGATGAGGTGATCGATTATCTGAAGGAAGATTTCACAAAGACTGAACGAAGATTCGATCTCGTCTTCGATGCAGTGGGAAAAAGTTCGTTCGGTGCAACAAAACATCTGCTGAAGCCGGACGGGATATACTGCTCCACCGATCTTGGCGATTATGCACAGAATCCTTTTTTTGGATTATGGTGTTCGCTCTTCGGCACCTTCGCGGAAGGGAAAAAAGTGATCTTCCCGATACCGCTCAACACGCAGAAGGATGTGCTCTTCTTCAAGGAACTGATGGAGACAGGAAAACTGCGCCCAGTGATAGACCGGACGTATCCGCTAGAACAGGTCGCCGATGCGTTCCGCTACGTTGAGACGGGTGAGAAAACGGGGAATGTGGTGATCACGGTTCCGTGATATTGCTTTTTTGCAGAGACGGACAATTGTCCGTCTCTGCAATTTGTGTGAGTGAACCGATCGCTTTGAGCGAACGGTTCACTGAAGGTTTTTGGAACGGTCTTGCGACCGTTCCTACATTTCTTCTCCGTGTTCTCTGTGCTTTCCGTGGTGAAGTTTTGTTTTATGGTTGGACGGACTTCCGTTCGTCCCTACATTTATTGTCTGTGTCCTCTGTGGTGATGCGTTTTGTTCTTGGGCTCCTCCAATCCATCGGTGCTATTTCCATATTTATTCTCGGAAAAAATTTTGGTATCCTTACCGCAGAACACCGCTCATCAAAAACCGAACGATGCGAAGACACATTCCACGCTCCTTAATATTGACTGAAATGATCGATGAGAACCATTCTCTTAATTTCCGTTCTCTTTCTGCTGACCGCCGCCCTTGTTCCCGGCTGTGACAGTTCCGTCCCTCTCGCGTTCACCAATCCATTCGATCCTGTCTCGAAGAATTATATTCCACCAGATCCAAACGGACTGTCGGCATTACTGAAAGGAGATTCCGTGGTGGCTCTTACATGGTCCGACAATAGTTTAGGTGAGGATGGATATGCGGTGGAACGGTCCGCGGACGACAGCAGTTCATTCGTCCAGATCGCACAGCTCCCTCCGAACAGGACATTGTTCGAGGATTCGGTGATCTTTTTTCAGCAGACGCGGTACTACTACCGCATCGGTGTCCTGAAGAACGGTGTGAAGACGGGGTTCAGCAACACCGTTGCCTGCAGGTTCACCTTTGCAACGCTCACGAAACCGTTTTTCACGTTCGACACTCAACACTCGTGCATCCTTTACTTCGGTTCGTATATTCCGACGGGAAGCACCATTGTGGAGCGGTCCACGGATGACGGAGCATATTCGCAGATCGCTGTCGTTCCAGGAACGGTGACCGCGTACCGCGATTCATTGCTCGATTCGACAAGAACGTATTCGTACCGATACAAGATCTCCACCGGCCGCAACGTTTCGGAGTATTCCCCCACCGTCTCAATCGCTTTCTCCTTTACGGATGCCGTCATCGTCCGCACGCTGGACCTCGGCAAGCCCGTCCACAGCATCGTGTTCAGTCCGGACGGCACGACCGTCGCGGCCGTCGGCATGTCATACGGATTCAAGATCTGGAATGTGAGCAACGGTTCGCTGAAACGGAACTTCAGTTATACCGGAACCAACGTGATAAGTCAAGGATGGCCGTTCCAATGTGCATTCCGAGCGGACGGGAAACTCATTGTATCGCACAGCGATACAAATTCGGGAACGCGGCTGGTCGTCTATAATATCGAGACCGGTGCGATCGTGAAAAGTCTGAGCACATCGGGATACGGGGTCTCATTCCTGGGGAACAGCGACAAAATCATTTCGGGGGACTTCAACGGGAATATCTCCGTCATCAATATCCCGAACGATTCAGTGGAGCAGTCATGGCAGGGACATTATGGCGGGAGCTCCGTGTCACTCGTCCGTTCCATCAAGAACGGAGGAGAAATACTCACTGGCGCCAACGGTTCCAATGAGTATCTGCATTGGTGGAACACCAATACGTGGACCGTTCAAAAGAGTGTGTACGGATTCAGTTCGGCATTCTACAGTGTCAGCGGGAACGAAACCAAACTCTCCGCGGGTCCTATCGTCGCGGACCTGCTGAACGGCACCATCATCCGGACATTCGAGAATTTTCCGTCCGGCGGAACGGCGTTCATTGATAAGGACAGGTTCATCCTCGTGAAAGGATACAACGGTACGCTATCGGTCTATAATATCGCACAGGGAAATCTTCTGATATCGAAGCCATCCGTCCTCCCGAATATCTATACCAATCCGGCGATCGCATCCTCTCCGGTGAATGACCGTGTGTTCGCCGCTGCGGGAGCTGCTTCAGGTCAGATCGATATCTGGGTGGTGAAAAATTCCTGGAAGGTGTTTTGAAGTGAACCGTTCGCTTTGAGCGAACGGTTCACTGATGAATGTGCCTTGAATGCGGTCCGAGCAATCGCTCGGACCTACATTTCTTCTTTGCGACTTTGTGTCTTTGCGGTGATGTTTTGTTCTTTTGGTTGGACGGACTTTCGTCCGTCCCTACATTAACTCATCCGTG
>JBMOHT010000266.1:0-4226 GCA_049317705.1 Bacteroidota bacterium
CCCGCCGTCTCTTTGGCGGGAATAACACGAATAGACACAAATGTAGGGACGGAAATTTATCCGCCAGTCATGGCGAGCGAGCACCAAATTCTTCTCAAGTGCGAGTCGAACCATGGCGGGAATAACACAAATAGACACGAAGAAAAAGAGCACATATAACGGAAGTATTTCTCGATGGTGAAAGTCCGTCTATCTTCGTTTGGTGTATCTGCTGCATTGTACGCAATAAAAGACCACCCGGACGAGCGAAGGTAATCCTATCCTCGGCGCAATGCCGAGATAAAAGGTCTGCTCACCGCATTGTTCGCATATCTCCCCTCGTTGTTCGATCTTCTTCTGCCATATCACCGTTTCCGTCACTCCTTTTTTCACTTTGCGTAACAGTTCTTTGGGAAGCCGTGCATACGTTTTTGTTGATGATGTCATCATTACCCTCCTGCAATATTAATTCAAGTGATGCTGCATTTCAAAGAATTGTGCCGAACAATACCATTCATTGTTCGAATAGTACTGCCCGCAATACGGACAAAAATAGAACGATTCACAGTGATATGAATCCGAAAGGGTCCCAAGATAGTAGGTCTTGAAGTCGCAGGTTCTGCAGACTAACGATTCGGCTCTCGTCAGTTTTCTCAGGTCCACAACCGGAGTGATGGACCGGTCCGTAAACAACGCTTTTATTTCATTGAATGTCTGGGCAACGATCCGCAGTCTTCGTTTCTGTGCCGGGATCAATTTGGGCGGATGATATTTCATTGATTGGACTCCTTGGTATTATTCCTTCATTAGATAAATACATCCTCTCTTTTTTGTTCAATTGAAATCCTCAATTTGAGCCCGCGTGGTTCGAATCCCTCCCCCGTGTTCTCAGTCCTTTTGTTTAATCTCATCCGTGCTGATCCTCTTTTTCCGTCTGATCCGTGTTCTATTGAACTACGCTTTTCTTTGTGGTCTCCGTGGTGAAAAGTCAGAAATTTTCTTTCCTATAATTAAGAGTCTTTTATCGCTTCATTCTTACAACTGATAATCTTTCCCCTCTAAACCATTCAAAACATTGGGCTTTCCGACCGTACTGTTTGGCAATGTTTTTGCAAAAGTACCGGTGTCTTAAATAAATAAGAATCCGGAGTCCTAAATTATGTCTACTACAAAACGAGAAATGGTCACGATCGACGGTAATGAAGCCGCCGCATTTGTGGCACATAAAACAAACGAAGTCATCGCTATCTACCCGATCACCCCCTCCTCCAACATGGGAGAATGGTGCGATCAGTGGTCCAGCGAAGGCAAAAAAAATATTTGGGGCACAGTCCCCAGCGTGACCGAAATGCAGTCCGAAGGAGGCGCATCTGGCGCGGTCCACGGCGCTCTGCAGACCGGTTCACTCACCACCACATTCACCGCATCGCAGGGTCTGCTGCTGATGATCCCGAACATGTTCAAGATCGCGGGTGAATTGACCTCAACAGTATTCCATGTCTCGGCCCGCTCTATCGCGGCGCAGGGACTCTCCATCTTCGGCGATCACTCCGACGTGATGTCCGCGCGTTCCACCGGCTGGGGAATGCTCTGCTCGCATAACGTTCAGGAAGTGATGGACTTCGCACTGATCTCCCAGGCAGCTACGCTGGAATCACGCGTTCCCTTCATCCACTTCTTCGACGGCTTCCGCACATCGCACGAAGTGATGAAGATCGAAGAATTGGCTATCGACGACATTAAAGCAATGATGAACGATGAGCTCATCAGCGAACACCGCAAACGCGGTCTCACGCCGAATGCTCCGACGATCCGCGGAACCGCACAGAATCCGGACGTCTACTTCCAGGCACGTGAAACGGTGAATCCGTTCTACGACAAATGTCCGGACATCGTCCAGAAGACGATGGACCAGTTCGCGAAGATCGTGGGACGTCAGTACCACTTGTTCGATTATTTCGGCGCACCGGATGCAGAACGCATCATCGTCATCATGGGTTCGGGTTCAGAAGCTGTGCATGAGACCGTCGAAGCATTATTGGAAAAAGGGGAAAAAGTCGGCGTCGTGAAGATCCGCTTGTTCCGTCCTTTCTCCCTGAAACATTTCATCGATGCATTCCCGAAGACGACCAAATCCATCGCAGTGCTCGACCGGACGAAAGAACCGGGCGGCGCAGGCGAACCGATGTATCAGGATGTCGTCACCGCACTGCACGAGTATTATGCTGCTGAGGATGTGAAGTTCGCAAAGAATCCGAAAGTGATCGGCGGACGCTATGGTCTCTCCTCCAAAGAATTCACTCCTGCAATGGTGAAAGCGATCTACGACGAACTGAGCAAAGAGAAACCGAAGAACCACTTCACCATCGGTATCAACGACGATCTGACCCACACCAGTCTGGAATATGATGCGAACTACACCACCGAGAAATCGGATGTGATCCGCTCACTGTTCTACGGACTCGGTGCTGACGGCACGGTCGGCGCGAACAAGAACTCCATCAAGATCATCGGCGATGACACCCCGCTCTACGGACAGGGTTATTTCGTCTATGACTCAAAGAAATCCGGCTCGACCACCATCTCGCATCTGCGTTTCGGTCCGCGCCAGATCCATTCCACCTATCTGATCTCACAGGCGAACTTCGTAGCGTGCCATCAGTGGCAGTTCCTCGAGAAGTTCGACATGCTCTCCAACATCGTTGCAGGCGGTACGTTCCTGCTGAACTCACCCTTCCCGAAAGAACGGGTCTGGGCGAACCTTCCGATCGTTGTGCAGCAGCAGATCATCAGCAAGAAATTGAACTTCTATGTGATCGACGGAAACGCCGTTGCCGTAAAGACCGGCATGGGTTCACGCGTGAACACGATCATGCAGACCTGCTTCTTCGCCATCTCCGGCGTTCTGCCGAAAGAACAGGCGATCGAAGCGATCAAGTATTCGATCAAAAAGACCTATGGTAAAAAAGGTGAAGAGATCGTGAAGATGAATTTTGCGGCCGTCGATGCGACGATCGAGAATCTCTTCAAGGTCGATTATCCGAACGAACTTACCAGCACGATCCAGCTTCCACCCGTTGTGCCTGACAATGCTCCGGACTTCATTAAGAATGTCACGGCGAGAATGATCGCCGGTCAGGGGGATTCAATTCCTGTCAGCCGACTGCCAATTGATGGTACGTACCCTGTCGGCACAACGATGTGGGAGAAACGCAATATCGCCACCGAGATCCCCGTATGGGATTCCGAATGGTGCATCCAGTGCGGCAAGTGCGCACTCGTCTGCCCGCATGCTTCCATCCGCATTAAGGTGTACGACAATGCACTCGCAGAAGGCGCACCGGAAACATTCAAGCACATGCCGTACAAAGGGACCGAATACAAAGGTCAGGCATACACCATCCAGATCGCACCCGAGGATTGCACCGGCTGCGGGATCTGCGTGGAGATCTGCCCGGCAAAGAACAAGAAAGAGACGAAGTACAAAGCACTGAACATGGATGCTCAGGCCCCGCTCCGCGACAAGGAAAAAGCGAACTGGGATTACTTCCTGACCATTCCCGAAGCAGACCGCCGCACCGTTGATGTGAAGACGATCAAAGGAACACAGTTCCTGCAGCCGCTCTTCGAATTCTCCGGCGCATGCACTGGCTGCGGCGAGACACCGTACGTGAAACTCGTCAGCCAGCTCTACGGCGACCGCACAGTGATCGCGAACGCAACAGGATGCTCCTCCATCTACGGCGGAAATCTTCCCACCACACCGTGGACGAAGAATAACGAGGGCCGCGGACCGGCGTGGGCAAACAGTCTGTTCGAGGACAATGCAGAGTTCGGTATGGGCTTCCGTCTTTCTATGGACAAGCAGACTGAGTATGCACGCGAACTGATCATCCGTCTCCTTCCGCAGCTGAATGAAGGACTGGTGAACGGGATCCTCGCTTCCGAACAGAAGAACGAAGCGGAGATCTACGAACAGCGCGCACGCGTTGCAGAACTGAAGAAACTGCTCGAGAACAACAATTCTGACGATGCCAAGCAGCTGAAACAGCTTGCCGATTCACTCGTGAAGAAGAGCGTGTGGATCATGGGCGGCGACGGCTGGGCATATGATATCGGCTTCGGCGGTTTGGACCATGTGATCGCATCGGGACGCAACGTGAACATCCTCGTCCTCGACACCGAGGTCTACTCCAACACCGGCGGACAGATGTCCAAAGCAACACCGCGCGGTGCTGTGGCGAAAT
>JBMOHT010000267.1:0-4174 GCA_049317705.1 Bacteroidota bacterium
TTCCGCGGTGCAGTGCAAAGATAGAAGAGAATTGGTGAAGAACAAAAAGAAAAATTTATTTCAACAGAATCATTTTCTTTGTTTGAAAATAATTGCCTGACTGCAGCCGATAAAAATAAATGCCTGAGACGGCATACGTAGCGTCATCATTTCTTCCATTCCAGGTGAACGAATGGATCCCCGTTTGCAATCCTCCTTTAAAAAGTGTCGCGATCTTCCTTCCTAACGCATCAAAAATAATCAACGTGGTCTCTGCGGGTTTTGGAATAACGAATTCGATCGTAGTGGACGGGTTAAATGGATTCGGATAATTTTGAGATAATTCATATTCCACAGGATCGGAATGATCATTCTGAGAATTACGGACAGGCGTTGGAGCCAATAATTTTGATCGATATATGCCGTCGGGTGTAGAGGAAAGGATATATCCGGAGGGGGAACAGTATAACGAGCGCACATCCATTGTTTGCAGACCGGAATTGACCGGATACCACGTATCACCAGCAACGGGCCATTTGAATACTCCGCTATTATTTGCAAGAAAAATATTCCCGTAATAATCAGATGTTAATGATCGTACTCCGCCGATATTATTGAGCGAATTCCAATTTTGATTTGCACCGGAGGAATAATATCGCAATATATTCGGCTGAGGTGTTCCGGAGCCCAATAAACATTCAACAAAGACGCTTCTCTCACCATCCTGATAGAGTTTCTCGTAATCACCGTCACCGGTGACCGCCCAATGTTCACCCTGATCTGTGGAAATGACCATTCGTCCCACCGGAACAAATCCGATTGTGCGGTAATAGGTCAAATGACCGGTGGAAGCAAAAATGGTTCCATTCGAAAATGTGACTATGTCATTGATATCATAATATTCAAGGACCTTTGTCCAACTCATCCCCAGATCGATCGAACGGTATATCCCGTCGTATGTTCCTGAAAATAAGTAACCGTTCGGAAGTGATCCGAAAGGAACTCCGGGGATCGTCGGCATCGAACGGTATTCCCAACTTTCTCCCTGGTTGCTGGAAATGAATACTACATTGTCTGACGGAATGAATACATGTCCCAGTGCATCCGAGGAGATTTTCCCCGTTATCTTTTTTCCAAAAGGATTCGGGATCTGTTCCCAGGTGATTCCGTCATTCGTTGATCTGAGCAGCATGGAGTCACCGACGGCACCATAAATTGTTGAAGCAGAACCGGAAGAGAATGAGGTGACAACTTTTCCATTTGCCCCCGTTGTGGGCAACCAGAAGATCGTGTCGGCCGGCGCCCGCAATGTTGTTGTGGCAATATTGGAGAATAGGATGTTCCCCTGCAGATCACTTCCCCAAAGATGTCCGTTTTCATCAAATGAGAGTGAAAATACTCCGTATGGCTTTCCTTGGAGGGGAATTTGAGATCCGGAATTATTATAAATATTCAATCCTGTTGTCTTTGAAATGATGACATTGTTTTTTTCATCAACAACGATCGAACGGACCGATGCGGCCGTGGTAAATCGTGTCCACTGAAACTGATTTGTCGCACGGAACACATTCCCTGCATTATCGGTGACGAAGATATTGCCAAGTGAATCAGCGGCCAATAATTGAAAAGCACTATGTGCAAAAGGAATGGTCGCCTGGGTCCATGTTGTCCCATCGTCCTGCGATATTTTGATGCTTCCTTCCGCTGTGGTATAGGCAATGGCGCCATTGCGGTTCATAATGATATTGATGATGCCGGATGAAATGATCTCTGAGTTTATTGTCTTCCACGTAACGCCGTCATCAGAGGATGCATAGACACCGCCCCAGTCTGTTCCGGCGTACACCATGCCGTTTTTTCCTTTTGCAAAACAACGGACTGGATTATCCTTCAAACCGCTTTCGATCCACGTTACGCCGGAGTTGATCGATCGAAATACCCCGACGGGAGTGCCGGTCAACAAAGTATTTGATTGAGAGCAGATCAATGTAAAGACACCATACTGTTTCAGTCCGCCGGTGGATTGACGCCACATCCCCGTACTGTCCAAACGATGGATACCAAATTCTTCAGAAGCAAAGAACTTACCGAGCGTCGACGATGTGTATATGGTATTGATGAGTGTTTGTTTGAACCCCAAATGCAGTGCCTGCCATGTCTTTGTTGCAGGGATAAATCTGCTTAACGCGTTGGAATAATTGGAACCAAAAATGATATTTGCCGGATGACAATACAGGGTTGCACCGGTATTTAACCCGATGCCGTTCCAGTGTTCCCCCTCATCTTTTGAGATATAGAGTTGATCGCCTGAAGCATAGATGGTATTTGTGCTGTCAACGATGATCGACCGCACATACCCGTATGCCATGATCCAATTCCACGTTTTCGCATTATCAACTGAACGATACACATCCCCGTTCATATTGGCGACATAGATGTACCCTCGGTGATCGATGAAAACGGTGGAATGGACAAATCCGATGACGGCATCATTTACTTTGGTCCACGAGTCGCCATTATTGTTTGATGTGTATAAACCGGAATTGAAGGATGTTGCATAGAGGGTACCGGATGGATGTACCGAAATCGCCGTGACCATGATCCACGGGTCATTGATCCCTGTGTTGATCGCCTGCCAATGTTCGCCGTTATCCGTTGACCGGAATATCCCCTTTTCGTGTGTGCCTGCATAGAGTTCAGAAGGACTGCGGCGTACGATGGTGATGATCCAGGGATCGGTAAGGCCAGCATTTTTTTTTACCCATGTTTTCCCTACATCGGTCGATTTATAAATTCCATCCGCACCGCTTCCGGCGAACCACGCATCATCATTATCGGTATTGATTGCGGTTGCTGAGAACGGAGTTGAGGATTCAGACCAGCTGGCCCCGTGGTCTGTTGATTTGAACAATCCCCAATTTCCACTGACGATGATTGTCCCATTCGCTGTAAATGAAACACTTTTCCCGTTGGGTGAGCCGGGCCGGTTCTGTAATACCTTCCAAAATTCGTTTTGCGAAAGAAGGGGAACAGTAATTAGCAGAATACCTAATATTGATCGAATTTCTTTTCGTATGGTCATCGTCACTATTCTCGATTATAGTGTTGAGTCACACCATAGATCATATATCAGAAAGGAATCAGCATCATTATTATACCCGATATTTGATTTAATATCAATATGCAGTCAAACGGAGACTACGGACATTCAATTGATTGACACTCGCCTCAATTTTTGCTACACTTGAACACAGTATTTCTCATCTCATAAAATATTCTATGGCGAATCTTACAAAAGAACGGCACATCGGCAGGATCAAAAGCATGACCAGTTCGGCATTCACTGTGTCGCTGGATGACGATCTCTTCACGATGGAGAGAACAGTGAACGGGAAGAACTATCGTGTCGGACAGATCGGTCAGTTCATCGTGATGCCGGTAGGCGAGTATGAAGTGGTCGGTGTGATCAACAAAGTGTACCAGGCAACCGAGCTCAACCGGGAGATGGATGCGCAGGTGATCGGGTCCGTTCATAACGGAAAATTCCAAAAAGGTATCGCTTCCTATCCGACACTCGGCGGCGATGTGTATATGACGGACGAGGAAGGTGTAGCGACGATCTTCGCTTCGTTCGCTCAATATGGATTTGCTGTCGGCGACATCTCGGGTTTTCCCGGCGAACGTCAGTATATCGATCCGAATAAATTCTTCGGGAAACACCTTGCGGTGCTCGGATCATCCGGTTCGGGTAAATCAACGACCGTCGCGTCCATCCTTCAGAAAGTGCAGATGTTCGAGAACACGCATGTGATCATTCTGGATATCCATAATGAATACTCCGCGGCGTTCCGTGAATACGGCAACCTGATCAACATTACTGAATTGGAGATGCCGTACTGGTTCATGAACTTCGAAGAGATGCGCGAGATGTTCGTGGATGATCAGGAGTCCTCCGCACAAAGCCAGATCATGATGCTGAAGGACCTGGTGCTGAATGCAAAGAAAGCACGGAATCCCGAACTGCAGGCCATCCTCACCGTTGATTCGCCGGTATTTTATGATCTGAATGAGGTCCGCGCAAAATTCCAATTCTTCGATACCGAGCGCGTCACCACCAGTACCGGCGTGCGCGAAGGACCGTTCTTCGGACAGTTCTCCCGTTTCCTCGTCCGTCTGGACAGCAAGATGACCGACC
>JBMOHT010000268.1:0-4162 GCA_049317705.1 Bacteroidota bacterium
AATATTACAGGCCTCGATCGAACTTCGGTTCGATTTTTGCGAACACCTTAGGGTCGTCTGCTTCGGCGGACTAGCAAGCGGTGGAAGTAAGAAACGGTTTGGCGGCGCCCACTGTGTATAAGAAAGAGGGTTCTTTCTACACTTGTCCGAGGTTGTTGTGCGGGTTGTTTATTTTAAACAACGGAGATCGTATGAATTTTAATTTAGAACTGTTGATCTTTGGACCGGTGATGTCTGCTATTGCTTTCCTTGCAGGCTGGTTCATCAATAACAGGATCGGGAAGAACAAGATCAATTCTGCCGATGATCAGGCGAAGAAGATCCTTGCCGATGCTGAACGGGATGCTGCGGCAGTCCAAAAGGAAAAACTGCTCGAGGTCAAGGATGAGTGGTACAAGAAGAAACATGAATTCGAGAATGAAGCGAATCAGAAGCGGAACAAACTGCAGGCATACGAGAAGCAGCTTGATGCCCGGGAAGAGAATATCGACCGTAAAGTGGAGCTTCTGAATAAGAAGGAAAAAGAGGTCCAGGCACAGCAGAAACAGAATGAGACCAAGCATGCCGATCTGACCCAGAAACTGAGTGATGTGGACCGGATGATCGTTGAGGAGAATACGCGTCTTGAACGGGCCTCCGGTATGTCCCGCGAAGAAGCTCGCAAATTACTGCTGGATAACCTCATAGATTCCGTTAAAACGGAAGCATCGCAGACCCTTAAGGATATCCGTGACAAAGTGAAGGAAGAAGCGAAGAGGGAAGCGCAGAAAGTGATCGTCCAGGCGATCCAACGCTCTGCTGCAGACCACGCCGTTGAGACGACCGTCAGCGTCCTTCAGATCCAAGGGGATGAAATGAAGGGAAGGATCATCGGCCGTGAAGGTAGGAATATCCGCGCATTTGAAGCCGCAACCGGCGTAGATGTTATTGTAGATGATACACCCGAAGCTGTTATCCTGTCTGGGTTTGACGCATTCCGCCGGGAGGTGGCTCGAGTATCGTTGGAGCGTCTGATCGCTGACGGCCGAATCCATCCTGCCCGTATTGAAGAGGTGGTGGAGAAGGTTAAAGCGGAATTGGAAGAGGAAGTGATCCGTGTCGGTGAGAATACATTATTAGAGGTCGGCCTCCCCGGCGCACATAATGAGATCATCAAGCATATCGGTAAGATGAAATACCGTACCAGCTACGGTCAGAACCTTCTTCAGCATAGTATTGAAGTCTCTTATCTGTGCGGTGTTATGGCCGCTGAACTCGGAATCGATGTGAATCTGGCTAAACGTGCCGGACTCCTGCACGATATCGGCAAGACAGCGGACCGGAGCATCGAAGGACCGCACGCTGTGATCGGTCTTGAGATGACAAGGAAGTATAATGAGAATCCCATCGTCGTCAATGCTGTCGGCGCCCACCATGATGACATCCCGATGGAACATCCCATTGCTGCACTGGTCCAGGCTGCGGACTCCATCAGCGGTGCCCGTCCGGGAGCACGGCGTGAATCAGTCGAAGGATATGCGAAACGACTGGAGAAACTCGAAGAGATCGCCAAATCATTCAAAGGAGTCTCGGCTACCTATGCTATCCAGGCAGGACGTGAGATCCGCGTGATCGTTGAGCACGATAAAGTGGACGATGCACAGGCCGATCAGTTGGCACATGATATCGCACGGAAGATCCAGCAGGAGATGGAATATCCGGGTCAGATCAAAGTCGTCGTCATCAGAGAAGTGCGATCAGTTTCATTTGCTAAATAGGATAACTCAATGATCTTTATCGGAGTTACCGGCGGTATCGGAAGCGGAAAATCGACCGTATGTTCCCTCTTCGAAAAGAAAGGAATCCCGATATTTTACGCTGATAAGATAGCCAAAGAGATCTCCGATGGTCCGGCGATCGATGAGATCGCTGCTGCTTTCGGTAAAGACATTCTTACCGATAATGGTTCTCTGGATAGAAAAAAGCTGAGCGGGATAGTCTTTCAGGATCCTGAAAAGCTTGAAGTATTGAATGGCATCATCCATCCCAAAGTATTCGATGCATTCGAACTGTGGAAAACAAGCGGCTTAGGATCAACGAATTATGCGTTGGTCGAAGCAGCGTTGATGTTCGAATCCGGCATGTTCGAACTTCTGGAGTATGTTCTCGCCGTCATCGCCGATGAGAGTTCCCGCATCGGTCGTGTTGTTGAACGGGATGCGGTAACGGAAGAATCTGTGCTGGCCAGAATAAAGAATCAGATATCCTACGAAGAACTACTTGAACTGTCCGATTTTCAATTGACGAACAATGGTGCACTTTCCGATCTGAATTCCAAAGTGAATTTCTTTCACACGTTATTTTCCAACCTCAAACCCCCTAAAGAACTCGAATGAATTTCAAAGAAAAAGAATCCGAATTATTCTTCCATACCTATAAACGCCTGCCGCTCGAAGTGGAACGGGGAGAAGGGTGCTATCTCTTTACGACGGATGGGAAAAAATACCTGGATATGTTCTCCGGTCTGGCAGTGAATGCACTCGGGTATGCTCATCCTGCGATCATCAAAGCAGTCGATGAACAGGTCCGCAAGTATACTCACTTATCAAATTTCTTTATTCAAGGACCGCAGCTGCAGCTCGCCGAACGCTTACTGTCGTTGTCGGGATTCGATAAGATATTCTTCTCGAACAGCGGTACGGAAGCGATCGAAGGGACCATCAAACTCATCCGCAAGTGGGGGAAGAAACAGAATAAGAAGATGATCTTTGGGATGAGCAACGGATTCAGCGGCCGGACCATGGGCGCACTCTCCCTGATGGACAAGGAAAAATACCGTGACGGCTACGAACCGTTCCTTCCGAATTTCGGTTCCATTGAGTTCAATAGTGTCGCCGATCTGACGCAAAAGGTCAACGCAGATACCGCTGCAGTATTTTTGGAATTCATTCAAGGGGAAGGCGGAATTGTCGGTGTCACTCAGGAATTCATCGATGCATTGAACTCTCTCCGCGAAAAATTCGGTTTTCTCATTGTCGCGGATGAGATCCAATCCGGAATCGGTCGTACCGGAAAATTATTCGGCTTTCAGCATTTCGGTATCACTCCTGATATTATCACCGTGGCGAAACCGATCGGTGGTGGATTACCGGTTGGAGCGATCATTGGATCAAAAAAAGTAGCGGATGTCTGGACATACGGTGTTCACGGAACCACCTTCGGCGGTAATCCCGTCGCATGTGCTGCCGGTATTGCGACCATTGATACCGTGATGAACGAATCGTTCCTGGCGATGGTGAATGAGAACGCAGCATATTTTGTTTCAAGGATGACTGAGTTCAGGAAGAAATTCCCGGTGATCAAAGAGGTCCGGGTATACGGATATATGATCGGGATCGATCTGACAATCGAAAGTGCTGGGATCGTTGATCAGATGCTTCAAAAAGGTGTATTGGTCAATTCTACCGCTGTTTCGGTGATCAGGATCCTGCCGCCGCTCATCGCCGGGAAACAACAGTTCGACGAGATGCTCTCCGTTTTGGATGAAGTGCTTTCACATCAATCAGGAACATGAACGTTCGTTGATTCTCATAAATGATTTGGGTATTATCGGACAGAAAACGGCGATTGGTCTATTATGAAAAAAATACTTTTTGGAATCCTTTTCTTCATCTCAGCTCTGTCGGCTCAGAATAAGTTCTATAATTATTATACAAACGGTCTTGATTACATGGAGAAGCAAGACTGGGTGCGCGCGATCGCAGAATTCAAATCTGCGGCCTCGCTTGAATTCGAGGATGTTCAGCGGAAGCGGACGTATGGCACTCGTTTCATCGAATACTATCCTCATCGTGAGATCGGTATCGCTCACTATATGCTCGGTGAAAATGCCAATGCAAAGAAAGAACTGGAACTCTCCATTGCCTATCGTACAACGGATCGAGCGGAAGATTACTTCAAAAAGATCAGCGGTGGTATCCTTCCTCCGAAACCGGTCGCTAAGGTCGAGCCGGTAAAGCCTGAGATCAAGCCTGTCCCTAAGACGGTCGATCCTCCCAAAGAAAAGATCACTGCAGTACCTGCTGTTCCCGTCAATCCCAATATCGCATCCCCGTCTAAGAACACCAGTATTCTTGTTGTGACAAAGAAATATGATCCGAATAAATCCGCACAGGTCGGTTCA
>JBMOHT010000269.1:0-4026 GCA_049317705.1 Bacteroidota bacterium
AGGCAACATCGAATACCGTGGTGGAATATCTGCAGCGCGTGAAGATCGAATCCGCCAAACTGAGTCTCGAGTCGTCACAGGAGAACGTGAACGAGGTGATGTATAAAACAGGATATACGGACACGAAAGCGTTCCGAACCACATTCAAGAAGATCACCGGACTCTCACCGGTGCAGTACCGGCAGAAATATCACCGGGAAGCGCCGGCTCAGGCGATGTAAGCACACGACATACTGTTCAATGAAAATACATTTGAATCTTCTCACGGCTATTCTCTTGATCTCTTCATCTTCGATGCTCCCTGCACAGAATGAGAAGAAGGAACTTGTCATTCTTCTTCACGGACTCGGCCGCGGAAAGAGCATCATGACGCCGATGAAAGAGGAGCTGACCAACGAAGGATTCTCCGTTGCGGTGGTCGATTACCGGTCCATCGGCCGCACACCGATGGATATCCTTGCCGATGTCACTCAGCAGATCAACGCATTCAGAAAGGATTCCCTGCAGACTGTCCATTTCGTTGGGCATTCACTCGGCGGACTGATGACCCGCGCATATTTGGACAGCAATCACATCACCGCGTTGGGAAGGGTGGTGCTGATCGGCAGTCCCGGCAAAGGCACTCCGTTCGTCGATCACTTCAAAGAAGCATGGTGGCTGAAACTGGTCGGACCCGCCGCGGCCTCACTGGGAACGGATGCGGGCAGTTTCCCGCGTTCACTGCACTCACCGTATTATCCCGTTGGAGTGATCGCCGGAAGCATCTCCCCGTTCAACAACGAGGATTTCATTCCGGGTGATGACGACGGGATCGTCCCCGTTGAATCGACAAAACTGACAGGAATGACCGATTTTCTTCTGCTGAACGTGAACCACTCGTCGCTGGTGAAGAACGAAACGGCGATCCGCCAGACGATTGAATTTTTAAAGCACGGAAAATTCTCTGCCGCGCATTAACAGCAGAAGATGCGCGTAATGTTGACATTCCCCGGTGTGAGCGTACGGTCCGCACCGTATTGTATTTACCGCACAATAGCGATACCTTTCATCAACACTTCCTGCTCCTCCGTCCCGAACGCTTCATTTTAACTATCGTATGAGACCAATCGCCGTTCTTCTTCTTCTTTTTGCTTCATCACTTCGCGCCCAAACCAACGACAGCCAAAGACTCTACAACGATTCTGTTCTGGTCAGGATCGACATCACCATCGATCAGACGAAACTCCAGTGGATCTACAACAATGTGAAGAGCGACAGTGAACATGTTGCCTCAGTCCGTTTCCGGAATGGTACGATCGACGAGACCGTCGACTCCATCGGTTTCCGGCTGCGCGGCAACACCTCGCGCGATGCGAAGAAGAAATCATTCAAAATTTCGTTCAATTCATTTGTGAAAGGAAGACAATTCCACGGGATCGAGAAACTGAACCTGAACGGCGAGCATAACGATCCGTCCGTCATCCGCAGCAAACTCGTTGCGGACCTGTATGTGGACATCGGCATGCCGGCATCACGGGCGAATCATGCCAGAATGTATATCAACGGTAAATACTACGGATTGTATGTCTCCGTGGAACATATCGACGAAGAGTTCCTGAAGAAACGGTACACCGATGACAGCGGCAATCTCTGGAAATGTCTCTATCCCGCCGATCTGAAATATCTCGGAAGCGATCCGAATCTGTACAAGAATCTGAAGAACGGAACCGTTCCGACATACGAGCTCTCCACCAATGAAACGGCGGGGGATTTTTCGGCGCTGGCAAAACTGATCGATGTGATCAACAATACGCAGACCGCATCGCTGACGGATTCGCTGGAACAGTATCTGCATGTCGAACGGTTCCTCCAATATTTGGCGGTGAATACTCTGGTCGGCAGCTGGGACGATTACCGGTCGCTGATGAATAACTATTACCTCTACCACATCCCCTCCGAAAAGAAGTTCACCATCATCCCGTATGACTATGACAATACGTTCGGTGTGGATTGGTTCAATGTGAACTGGGCGACGGCCGACCCGTACAACTATCCCAAAGCCGTTGCCGGTGCACGGCCGCTGTCAGACAGGGTCCTTGCGAACGATCAGTATCGCGATCTCTTTACACACTTCCTCCGGTTCTACCGTGAGCGTGTCTTTCTGCTGCCGTTGTGGGAACCGCGGATCGACCGCTTGAAAGGATTGATCGATGCTGCGGCTGCAGAAGATTCATTCCGTACGCTCGATTATAATTTCACAGTGGCGGATTACAATAATTCCTACACTTCATCGGCTTTCCAGAAACTCCACGTGAAATTCGGACTGAAGGGATTCGTCAACGCGCGGAACTCAAGCATCGCCGGACAGCTGAACAGCAAGAATTCCGCCGCGTTCATCTATACATCGTCGTTTGCGCCGAAACGTCCTTCGTCATCCGACTCTGTTTCCGTCACCGCATCCGCTTTCGGTCCTGCCGGCATCAAGCAGATGTGGGTGGAATTCTATTCATCACCGCTGTCGGCTATGACGGTCCTGCCGATGAGTTTCGCCGGGATACCGCTGACGAAACATGTGGAAGAAGCGGATATGTGGAAAGCAATGCTTCCGCCGGTAGCCGCGGGAGCGACCGCTCGGTACAGGATCTTCGTGAAAGATTCGCTGGACAGAGTGACCACGTATCCGAGAGCGGGGTCCGTGGAGATCAAATCTGCTTCTTCTGTTTCTCCCTCCGCGGTGATCAACGAGTTCATGGCGGACAACGGTTCGATCCCGGATTCCGCCGGACAATTCGACGACTGGGTGGAATTGTACAATCCCACGTCATCCGCCGTGCGGCTGACGAACAAATTTCTTACGGACAAGAACGGAACGTTCACGAAATGGAAATTCACACAACCCGATCTCTCCCTTCCTCCCGGCGGAAGGGTGATCGTCTGGTGCGATGAGGAGTTGGACCAGAAGGGGATCCACGCGAACTTTAAATTGAGTGCGGGCGGAGAATTCATCGCGCTGACGGACAGCGACGGAGTGACGGTGCTGGATTCCATCACGTTCGGCGCGCAAAAAAAGGATCTCTCCTTCGGCCGTTATCCGGACGGAAGCGCATCGTGGGATTTCATGCTCCCGTCACCGCTCAAAGCGAACACTTCCATCACATCCGTTCGTCCTTCGGGATCGATCCCGAAAGATTTTACTGTCGCAGCATTCCCGAATCCGTTCAATCCCGCAACGACCATCCGCTACTCGCTGCCGAAGGAACAATCAGTCACAATGAGCATCACCGATCTTCTCGGACGTGAAGTGTGGAATCGTTCTGCGGAACGGATCTCCGGCGGCGAACATTCAATTGTGTGGAATGGAAAGAACGACCGCGGAGTTTCGTTGTCGTCGGGGATGTATCTGTTCAGACTTCAGGCGGGTAAATCCTATTCGATCCTAAAACTGATGCTGCTGAAATAGTTTTTCGTAGGACACCCTGCCAGGGTGGCCTACAATTGTATATTCTCTGAGGCGAAAGTTCTTTCCCGGACGAAGCATCGCTTCGTCCTACAATATTTCTTTGTGCTCTCTGCGATGTGGTTCGGCTCGCCCATGTAAAACTGCTGTGCTCGCTCACCAGGACAATCTTTTCTTTTTGAATGACTTTATACTTAAAACTAATTTATTCTTCGCGTCTTTGGGGCTTTGCGAGAGATTGTTGCGGACAAGCCTTGATCCTACAAATCTTCTCTGTGTTCTCTGTGGCCGAAATTGCTATTCATATTTCACCCCCGCATAATCCATGATCTCCTGCGGCACATGCGGTTCCGCCGAGAAGAATTTTCCTTTGTATCCCCGCGTCAGCGCCCACCGGTCCAGCCAGGAGATACCGCCGCCGCCGTAGAATGCATCCGGAGACCTGTATGCATCATCCTGCAGCGCTTCTTCAAGCGTGCAGAATGAGTATCCGTCGCCGCAGATCATCTGGCAGAGTCCCCAATAATAATCTCCGTTCAATCTGTTCGCGTGGATCAGCAGGATCTGCCGTATCTGCCGGTGAAAGAGTG
>JBMOHT010000270.1:0-4007 GCA_049317705.1 Bacteroidota bacterium
GTCTGCCGCTTGATGTATCCTTCGTACTTTGCATCGATCTCGACCTGCTGCTGAATATTTTTATCAAGAAGATCGGCGCGAACATTCTCATCGTGTACAAATTCAGAGACATCGAGCGCTGTTACATTTGTCCTGCGCAGGATCCTGATGAGCAGATCGTTCTCTGCGATCGGTGATTCATTCCTTTTTTCTAACAGCGGATTGATCTTTGCCGGAGCAATGTTCGTGTTTTCCAGATATCGAAGCGTCGAATCGATCTTCGATTCTTTTTCCTCAAGCCGTTCGACAAGTTCGCGTGAGATCAATCCGAGTTCGCATCCCGCTCTCATTAATCTCCTGTCAGCGTTATCCTGCCGCAGAATTAATCTGTACTCCGCCCGCGATGTGAACATTCTATACGGCTCATCGGTGGATTTGTTGATAAGATCATCAACCATTACGCCGAGATATCCTTCGCTGCGCTGTACGATGAATGGTTTTCTTTTTTGCACTTTCAACGCCGCGTTGATACCGGCAATCAAGCCCTGCCCTGCAGCTTCTTCGTATCCGGAAGTGCCGTTGATCTGTCCTGCGAGAAATAATCCGGAAATAATTTTTGTTTCAAGAGAATGGTTCAGCTGATGCGGCGGGAAGTAATCATACTCAACCGCATATCCCGGACGGATCATCCGGGCATTTTCCAGTCCTGCGATGGAACGGATGCCTCCATATTGGATCTCTTCCGGTAAGCTTGTTGAGAAACCATTGACATAGACAACATTCGTGTCGTATCCTTCCGGTTCAAGATAGATCTGGTGACGGTCCCTGTCCGCAAAACGAAATACTTTATCTTCAATCGAAGGACAATAACGCGGCCCCACCCCTTTGATCTTTCCGGTGAACATCGGTGAACGATCGAATCCTTTCTCAAGGATCTTATGAGTGTTCACATTGGTGTATGTAAGATACATCGGTATCAAACGATTTGTGATCGATTCGTTCTGATAGGAAAATGGAATAGGAGGATCGTCGCTGTGTTGGATCTCCGTCTTTGAAAGATCTATGGTGCTGAGATCGATCCTTGGAGGAGTTCCCGTTTTCAATCTTCCCGAGACGAAACCGAGTGAGCGGAGACTTTCCGTTACTCCGCGTGAAGGTGCTTCACCGAATCTTCCGCCGACCCTGTTCTTCTCTCCCGTGTGCATGAGTCCATTCAGGAAGGTTCCCGCACACAACACCATGGAAGTGCATCCGATCTCATGTCCGAGAAAAGTTCGTATCCCGCTCAGCACATTTCCGTTCACAAGGATCTCTGCAACAGAATCTTCCAGCACCTCAAGATTTGTTTGTTCCAATATTCGTTTTTGAGCTTCCGAAGAATACCATTCGCGGTCGCTTTGACATCGCGGCGACCATACGGCGGGACCCTTTGATGTATTCAGCATCTTGAATTGGATGCCGGTTGCATCCGCAATCTTCCCCATCTCTCCGCCCAGTGCATCGATCTCCCGAACAAGATGTCCTTTCGCTGAACCGCCAATGGCCGGGTTGCAGGACATCCTCCCTATGGCGTTCGACTTAAGGGAGATAAGCAGCGTCGAGCATCCCATCCTTGCTGCCGACAAGGATGCCTCGATACCGGCATGTCCTCCGCCGACAACAACAACATCATAAAATTTTTGGGGTGTAATAGTGACCATAGGTTCCACGTGAAACATGTTCTCGTCATCCACTGCGAAGCATTGTTGGGGATGGATTGATTTCTATTTACCGATACAGAAGTTTGAAAAAATGTTGTTGAGGATGTCGTCGGGAGTTGTGAGTCCGATGATCTCACCCAGGTAGTTCAGAGCTCCTCGAAGATCTACCGAAGCGAAGTCTCCTCCCAGTCCGTCTTGGATCGTGCCCTTGGCTGCTCCGACCGAAGCCAACGCTCTCTCCAGAGCATCCTTATGACGTGCATTGGTGATGGTGACGGATGATGCCGAAGGATCGTGCTGCGGAAGAGCAATACGTATGAGCATGTTCTTTAATTCATCTATCCCGTCATAACTTTTGCAGGAAATCCTAACGAAAGGATGCTGTATGTCGGTGATTCCGGAAGTTTCCGAAAGGTCCTTTTTATTCAAAACCCACGCAGTTTGTCCCCCATTATTAGAGCATTCCTCAGCGACCGAGCGGTACATGAAGGCATCTTCAGCAGAGATAGGAGCCGAACCATCGACAACGATCAGCACAACGTTCGACGAGGAGATGGTGTTTGCCGTTCTTTTGATCCCCTCGAGTTCAATGGTATCGACAGACTCTCGAAGTCCTGCGGTGTCGTTGAAGATGAACTCAATACCGTCGAGCAGGACGCTTTCCTGGATAGTATCTCTTGTTGTCCCCGGGATGTCGCTGACGATGGCTCGTTCTTCCCGAAGGAGAACGTTCAGCAGGCTGGACTTGCCGGCGTTGGGCTTTCCGACCAAGGCAACCTTGATCCCCTCTTTTATAATTTTACCATCCTCATACGAAGATGCCAACGTGCGAATAGTATCTTCGATAACCGAGAGCCGGGAAAGGACTACATTCTTTTCGGCCAATTCGATCCCCTCCTGTGAAAAATCAAGCTCCAGTTCCAGCAGCGAAGAGATGTTCAGAATCTCCTCGCGGAGTTTTTGGACGGTCTTGGAGAGCTTCCCGCTCAATTGTTCGACTGATGCTTTATGTGCTTTTTCCGTCTTTGAGTGGATGATATCTGCCACAGCTTCTGCTTGCGCGAGGTCCAGCTTGCCGTTAAGGAAAGCGCGGAGGGTGAATTCTCCGGGTTCGGCGGGACGAGCCCCACTCTTAAAGAGAAAACCCAGGATCTTTTGAGAGACAAAATAGCCGCCGTGAGTGCTTATCTCCACCACGTCCTCACCAGTAAACGAATGTGGATTCCTAAAGACGGAAAGCAGGACGGTATCGATTGTTTCACGTGAAACGGGATCAACGATCGTGCCGTAGTGGATCGTGTGCGACGAAGCTTCTCCCGCCGAAACAGATCCGCGAAACACTGCATCCGCAGCAGCGAACGAAGATCCCCCGCTGATTCGTATAACGGCTATACCTCCGACTCCGGCCGGAGTGGCGATCGCTGCGATGGTATCTTGAGAATTGTAGGACATATCGGAGAAATTTTCCAAAGATACAAATATTTTTCTTGACAACGGAACGAATAGTTTTATCTTATATATGAGTAACCCAGTTGCACTTCGAACGTAACCGACAAAAGAATGTCCTCATACACAAAACATACAGCCGACAGAACGACACGCTCGCGTGTCCGTGTTGCCGCTGTACCTGTGGCTCTCCTTCCGTTGAGCGGCATTATTATTCTTTTGGGAATTACACTCGCGATTCTACGCCTAACTATTATTGGCTAAGAGATCGCAGAGGTTACTCCCAAAAAAATCATATCACACTTCAATCAACTCGTAACACGTGAGAAATAATATCAGGGCGTAACCTCTGGATCAAGAGGTTGTGTTTCTCTATTTATTATTTTTTCAGGTGCCTTATGAGTCAGCATACTTCCTCCTCTACCACGCAGCGGCAAATGACCGGTGCGGAAATCTTTGTCCGGTGTCTCATCGAAGAAAAGGTCGACATCGTGTTCGGATATCCCGGAGGCGCCGTCATCGGCATCTATGATGCGCTCCACGATATCTCCGACATCAAACACATCCTCACCCGTCACGAACAAGGAGCGGTCCACGCCGCCGAAGGTTATGCCAAGGCAAGCGGCAAGCCAGGCGTAGCGCTCGTTACCTCCGGTCCCGGAGCGACGAACACCGTCACCGGTATCGCCGATGCGTATATGGATTCCATTCCGATCGTCGTCTTCACGGGACAGGTTGCGCTGAAGCTGATCGGCAACGATGCATTCCAGGAAGCCGATATCGTCGGTATCACCCGCCCTATCACCAAACACAATTATCTCGTCCGTGATGTGAATGAACTTGCATCAACGATCAAAGAAGCATTCTATGTTGCGACAACAG
>JBMOHT010000271.1:0-3996 GCA_049317705.1 Bacteroidota bacterium
AGGGAATCGAATTTGAGTGATTTTTTCCCAAGTGTTACCGAAGAGAATGAGATATCCTCGGCATCAAATTCCACGGCAGTGAGATTCGTTGAATACGGAACGAGCGTTGTCGTTGTTCTGCCGATGACCATCTTCTTCGCTTCGTCGAAAGAGATCTCGATCTTGTAGTGCAGCACGTCGTATGATTTATTGCGCGCTTCGCCGTTGGTATCGGTCAGTTTGGTGAAGACCTGGGCGGAAAGGACGGAGATGAACAACAGAACAAACAGCAGCAGATTTTTCATGATGGGTGCGGAATGTGTGGGAAAATAGGAACGGGAAACCGGTAAATTTGTGCTCTAATATAGAGAAGCAGAAATTGAAATGGTAGCGGAGAATACGGCGGAATGCGGGATTACTTCAGCAATACCCAGTTCTCGAGCGATCCGCCGGTGCCGAATGTTTCGCCGCTGCAGTTGAGCGGATCGGCATCGCGTGCGGCCTTTGTGATGATCAGTTCATTACGGGATGTGATTCCCCGTGCAGCGTACGATGAGAACAATGAGTCGGACATCAGTGTGAAATATGACAGCAGCTGCCATTTGTTGCCGATGGAATATCCGACTGCGATATCCGACATTGTTTGTGAGCCGATGTGCGTTCCGATCTGCATTCCCGCCGTAACGGAATCACCGACTGCGAGCGGTTTCAGTAAATTGATATGGAAGATCATGATCGTGTACGCAGGATACTTGGAAGGCTGTATCCAGAGCTGAGTTCCTGCCCACTCTTCAAATGTCCGCACAACTTTGCCGGTGACGGGAGAGAAGATCTTTACGGAGGACCAGGAGATATTTCCCAGCGGCTGGTAATAATGCTTCATGCTGCGGCACGATTCCGCATCGTCGCGGTAATCATGTCCGATGCCTGAACGGAATTTAGAGATCCGCTCGATCTTGTTCAGTTCAATGTAATCTGTTGTAATAAAATTAATCGGAAGTGCGATGACCGAATCCTTCACAAGGGACTGCGGCTGTTGTTGGACAAGTGTGTCGGACTCCTTATCGCAGGAGGTGAGCAGTAACACCAGTATGATGAATGGAAAAATTCTCACTCACGTTCTTCTTTCTTTCCTCGTTCGTCATGTTCTTCGTTCTCGGTCCTTTCGGCATTCACCGATGAAGTGCGGAATGTCTTTTGCAGTCCTTCCACAAATATCGTTTTCTCCGCGGCATTCAGGTTCGCCTCGGAATGCATCAGAAGATACAGACCGATCGGCATCGAACCTTTCTGGACCTCTTCCGCTGCATCATCACCGCCGCGCGAGGACTTGTCCCACTCGGAGATGTTGAAATGCCGGCGTCCGTCCTTGATGTCATTCTCGATCAGCAGTGATGCCGGGGCGATCTTGCTGTACCATGGATAGACCGTCTCATTGCTGTGGCAGTCACCGCACGCCTTCATGAATGTTGCGCGTGTTGCGGGAGCATCCCACGCCGGTTCGCCGGTGACGGGAGGATTCGTCCGTGAGAATGATGACGGTATGAACTGGATGATGATGAGCGAAATGCCTGCCGAAATGGAAATGATCTTGAAGAATTTTTTATAGAGAGGTTTGATCATAGTGAAAGGGTAAGAAGTTTTTCGGGCTATTTCAATGGAATTTTTCGCATCTTCCGTTGCCTGACACCGTAATATATTGAATTGCTATACAAAGGTCTCAAAAAGTCTCAATAAAATGTCATTCCCCCGATGTGGTCACTTTGTGACGAGTCCAGTTCATTTCTTTTAACATCATCGGGACGAGCAGTCCGAAAATATTCTCAGATTTCTCACATCGCTTCATGAAAATTTCGTGAACTCGTTCGAAATGACAAATGAAGATTATTACGGTAAAGGTCTCATTTATTTTAGAAGGCGGGCACTATGAAAAAAATGCCTCATCAAGTATGGAAGAGTATGAACAAGAAGGATATGCGCCAATTCGCGGCGGCGGTCTTCTTTCTCTTCGCCGCGATCGGTCCGTTGACGATGATGATGGAATCATCCATCATTCAGGGGTCATGGCTTCATCTGGTGATCATGACGGTCCTCAGCGGTTCCTTCTCCGCGTCGATCATTCTCTTTATGGGAAGTCCGGTCCGGTTGATCGGTGCCATTCTATTATATATCACTATCGTTCTTACGCTGGCATTTGTGAATCCCGAATTCATGGGACCGGATGTTCCCGCGGTCAGCGTGAAAGCCGATGTTCCGTTCAGTCTCACCAAAGAACAATTGAATGATATTGAGAATAAGCGGACGGCGTTCGGTCTTGTGGCGGTCGCGTGTATCTCGCTGGGATACGGATTGTTCGTCCGTTCCCTCACCAAAGAGAATAAACGACGTGCCGACATTGAAGCGGAAGTGAAACTTGCGCAGACGATCCATGAATCGCTCCTCCCGAGATCTCCCTTGGTCACATCGTGGTGCGAGATCGCAGGGATGAGTCTTCCCGCAACACAGATCGGCGGAGATTTCTTCGACATCATCACTATTTCCGAGACGAAGATCCTTGTGGTGATCGCCGATGCGTCCGGACACGGAACGGGAGCGGGGATCCTTTCGGCGATGACGAAGAGCGGAATCATTCAGGAATTGAGGCATACAGAATCTCCGGCGGAACTGTTGAAACAAGTGAATGCGACCATCCACGGTGTGACGAAGAAGAATATGTTCGTCACCTGCGCGGCTGCTCTGTTCGATCGCGGGACGATGATGGTTTCGATGGTGACAGCAGGACATCCGCCCATACTGCGTTATGATCTTGTATCGAATACTGTGGAAGAATTCCGTATGCATAATCTCGGACTCGGCATCACTCCAGCGGCGGAATTTGAATCACGGACGATCCCGTTCCGGAGCAATGATATCTTCTGCTTCATTACGGACGGATTGCCGGAGGCCTTAAACGCCAAGAACGAACAGTTCGGCATGGACCGTGTAACAGCGCATATTCGAAAATCACCGCAGCATTCCGCTGAAAAACTGAATAATGAGATGTTCGAGTCCGTAAAACAGTTCTCCGCAGGAAAAGAATTGGAAGATGATGTAACCTGCGTGATAACATGTATCAAATAAAGTTTCATCCGCGGATGATCACAATATCTTTTCTTACAAAGCCCGAAGTGAATGAGAAAATTCTTATGCCGATGATTCCCGATCAAAATTTTTGTACATTACGAGAGTAGAACATCGTACACGGTTTCAGAACAAGGATCAATCCATGGCGTACAGCAAAGGAACACTGGCGGGAGATTTCATCGAAGGGGTCCTCTCCGAATTGAGCGGGGCGATCGCTGTCGGCGTTGTGGATATGACGGACTCACTCATGATGGATACGATCAGTGTCCGGAAGGAATTCGATCCCGATGTCGCTTCGGCGAACATCATTGAAGTGATCAAAGCGCAGCAGGAAACGATCAAAGCATTGCGGTTGAATGATTCGATCAAAGATATCTTCGTTACACTCGACTCACAGGTCCACTTCCTGACGCTCTCCAAAACAGGGAAAGCGTTATTCTACGTTGTTGCTGATTCCAGCGGTGCCAATCTGAGCATCATGCGTTCCGTCATCAGGAAATACGCCAAGGGCATCTGACCGGAGACCCGGACGCGGACAAGACTGTCCCGTCCATTATTACTGCCGAAAACTTATGCGAGAAGAATTAATATCATTATTGGAAGAGGCATTCGAAGCGGGAGCCGTTACCAGCACTGTGCATGCGCAGATCGAAACGCTCGTG
Source organism: Bacteroidota bacterium (assembly GCA_049317705.1). Taxonomy (GTDB): domain Bacteria; phylum Bacteroidota; class Ignavibacteria; order UBA10030; family UBA8401; genus UBA8401. The sequence goes on from JBMOHT010000271.1 coordinate 3,765, forward strand.
AACAAACTGGGAATGACGGACGAGGAATACCGCGTTATTGAGGACGAGATCCGCATCAACGCGTACATCAAAAAAGTGAAGGAACGGGAACAGAAGGGGATCACCTTCATGGGGGATCTGCGGAAACAATACCGCATTTCCGATGAGGATAAAGTGATCATTCAGCAGAAACTGACGGCTTCCGCCAAAAAAGCGCCTGCCGCCAAACAATCTGCACCGCCGAAACCGCAGC
>JBMOHT010000272.1:0-3992 GCA_049317705.1 Bacteroidota bacterium
CCGTCATTCGGTCCGGTGATCATGTTCGGCTCGGGTGGAAAATATGTTGAGGTCTTCGAGGATACGGCGATCCGCTCCTGTTATCTTTCGGATGCCGACATTGATTCGATGATCAATGAAACAGGAATTGGAAGAATACTGCACGGTGTGCGCGGCGAACGGTCCGCCGATATTCTCGAACTGAAGCGCATCATACGATCATGCGCGGTGATGATGCTCGAGAACAGCAATATCATCGAATTCGATCTGAATCCCCTTGTTATCGGTGAAGATGAAAAGTATTACGCCGTTGATATTAGAATGAAGGGTGAATAAACTATCTTTAGGCGGACAATTCAGGTAGGAACAAATAATGTATTTGAACGATACGTCGAGCTATTTTTGTTTGTCCTGCGTCTAAGTATAAAGGATGGTCATAGAATACCACCGATACAATTCCGAAACTGATCCTTCAACCATACCAATTCTTACAGGTCCGCATGAAACTTCCCTCTATTACCCAGGTAGCCGTCCACACGCGGGCGACGTTCGTGCGGTTCCCACTCGTTATTTTGAATGTTATTATCGGGACCGTCAGCGCTTTGATCCTGATCGATTACGACGGTGCCTCAAAACCGACGGTGCTGATACCGATGCTCTTCGGAGCGGTCCTCGGTTTCCCGCTCCTGACAGGATTGGCTTTGATTGCCGAGAGATGGAAATTATCGAGAGCGTCCTCAATGGGATTGCAGCTTTTCGGTGTATTGCTAGTGGTCCTATATGCTGCAACCATCCCGCAAAATCTTAGCGGCGTCCCCGCCTTTCACAGCATGCGGTTGCTGATGCTTACCGCGGGGATGATCTTGTTCGGAATTTCTGTCCCATTCATGCGTAACCGGAATGAACTTGAGTTTTGGAATTTCTGCCGGGCACTGTGTGTTCGAGCGGTCACATCCGGCGCATTTGCGGTGGTGATGTGGGGCGGATTGGCGATAGCACTTGCTGCATTGAAGAATCTCTTCGGCATCGAGATCCTTGATAAACGGTACGGTGAACTGTGGATCCTCATCAATGGGATATTCACGACATGGTTCTTCCTTGCCGGCGTTCCCGATGAAACTGTTCCGGACGATGTTCAGACGGAATATCCGAAAGGACTCAAGATCTTCTCTCAATATATCCTTCTTCCATTGGTGATGATCTATTTCGTCATCCTCTATGCATATCTCGGGAAGATCATCATGGCGTGGGATTGGCCGCAGGGATGGGTGAGCAGACTCATCCTCGGATTCATCACGCTTGGTATCACCTCGATGGTATTGGTGCATCCCATCAAAGAACGTCCGGAGAATGTTTGGATGAATCGGGCCGCCAAATGGTTCTATGTGATCATACTTCCGCTGACGGTGATGCTTTTCCTTGCCGTGTGGCAGCGGGTCTCGGAATACGGGATCACGGAAGGGCGATACCTCGGGCTTGCAACAGTCGTTTGGCTCTGCATCACGGCGCCGTATTTTATTTTCAGCAGAAAAAAGAATATTCTCTTCTTTTCGTCATCACTGTGCATTGCCATCTTTGCGATAAGTTATGGTCCATGGGGAATGTTGTCGGTGTCGGAATCAAGTCAGGTCAACCGTCTGAAAGGACTGCTGACGGAGCAGCATGTTCTGATTGACGGAAAAATTAAAAGCGGTCATGATTCCGTCAATTCCGCCGCGTCGCGTCAGATCGTTTCTATTATTGATTATCTTTCTGAAGTCCACGGCTATGAATCGATACAGCCGTGGTTCGCGGAAAACCTCCTGAAGGACAGCACCGGAACGGGAGATGTGTACAAAGAGCCGTCAGCGGTCGCTGCGTTGATGGGAATTTCCTATTCCCGTATCCGGTACGGAATTGCAGAAGAGATCATCACACTGTCGGCAGACCGGAACGGTGCTATGGATATCACAGGATACGACCGTCTTCTGAGAGGACAGAGGATCTCGTCCGGTTCATCAGGCGAAAAATTCCCAGAGGATGGTATTTCATACAGGGTGGATGATGATCTGAATGTCCTTACGGTAACAATAGTGATCGATAAACAAACAACCGACTCGGTGAGTATCAATGTGAGATCCCTTAGCGATACCCTGATGGGACGATACGGGAAGGCATCGGCGGAGAATATCCCGCCCGAACAGATGTCGGTCACAGCCAAAGGAAAGAATTCCACGGTCAAAGTCTTCTTGACGAACATCCGCCTGGATCATCCTGAAAATACTCAACACATCGTCTACTTCGAAGCGTTGATCGCATACCGTAAAGGAAAATGATGACGCAGAGGTATTTATTACGATCCCGCCCTTTCCGGCGGGATTTTTTTGTATTATTGTCTGAACACTTGCCAAGTGTTGATCGTAGGTCTGTTACTTGAAAAAAAACCAGAATATTTAGTACATTTTGTTCCATAAATTATCAATAACAACATTTACCAAGGTGAATCACAATGTCATCCGATGCAAAGAAACTTGAGTTCAAAAGTGAATTGAAACAGATCCTGAACCTGATCACGCATTCGCTCTATTCCCATAAAGAGGTCTTTTTACGCGAACTGATCAGCAATGCCAGCGATGCCATCGACAAGATCCGGTTCGATTCGGTGAACAACGATGTATTGCTTGAAAATAACAAGGATTGGAAGATCAAGATCACACCGGACAAGGAGAAGAACACGCTGACGATCAGCGACAACGGTATCGGCATGTCGCGCGAAACGATCATCGACAATCTCGGCACGATCGCAAAATCCGGCACAAAGGAATTCCTTGAACAGCTTAAGAATGCCGAAGCGGCCCAGAAACCGGAACTGATCGGTCAGTTCGGTGTGGGATTCTATTCCGCATTCATGGTGGCGGATTCGGTGACGGTGATCTCGAGGACTGCCGGTGATCCGGCGCAGGGAGTGAAGTGGGTCTCCGACGGTCAAGGGGAATTCACAGTGGAGCAAGTGGAGAAAGCGGAACGAGGCACGGAAATTATTCTCACGCTGAAAGCAGAGGAGAAGGAATTCACGGAACAGTGGAAGATCCGTTCGCTGGTGAAACAGTTCTCGGATTTCATCGAGCATCCGGTGGTGATGGATGTGGAGAAAGAGGACGAGCAAAAAGTGAAGAGCATCACCGAAGAGGTACTGAACTCTCGCAAAGCACTTTGGCTACGCTCTAAGAGCGATGTGACCAAAGAGGAATACGAACAGTTCTATCAGACGGTCTCCAACGATTTCTCTGCGCCGGCGCGGACGATCCATTACACCGGCGAAGGTGTCGTAGAGTTTAAAGTACTGCTCTTTATCCCCTCCAAAAAACCGTTCGATATGATGTTCGGTGAAACGAAGGTTGGTCCACGTCTCTATATTAGACGCGTGCTGATCATGGACCATTGCGAACAACTGCTGCCGCCGTATATGCGGTTCGTGAAAGGGGTGGTGGATTGCGCCGATCTTCCGCTGAATGTGTCGCGCGAGATGCTGCAGCAGAATCCGATGCTCGAGAAGATCAAGACGAATCTGGTGAAGAGCGTTCTGAAGAATCTGGAAGAGATGATGAAATCGTCATATGACGAATATGTCTCATTCTATAAGGAATTCGGTTCATTCCTGAAAGAAGGACTGAACAGCGATTGGGCGAACCGCGAGCAGATCACTAAACTGCTCCTGTTCGGCTCCATGAGAACCGAAGAGAAAAAATTCACCTCGCTGCAGCAGTATGTTGATGCGATGGGAAGTGAGCAGAACGAGATCTATTATCTCACGGGCGAGGACCGCGATGTGCTGATGCACACTCCGTATCTTGAACTGTTCCGTTCGAAACAATGGGATGTGCTCTTCATGACCGAACCAATCGATGAATTCATCCTACCCTCGATGCCGGAGTTCGGCGGGAAGAAACTCGTCGCCGCTGATAAGAATGAGATCACACCGGAGAATGAATCGGTGAACAAAGAACTGCAGCAGTCCTTTTCAGGACTCTTCG
>JBMOHT010000273.1:0-3877 GCA_049317705.1 Bacteroidota bacterium
ACGCACTCGATGTGATACGTGTGCGGGAACATATCCACCGGCTGGATCTTCTCGACTGTGTATCCGTCCTTCGCGAGCATCTGCAGATCGCGAGCGAGGGTGGCAGGATTGCAGCTGACGTAGACGATCGTCGGGACCTTCATCCTGCCCAATTCTTCGACCGCTTTGGGATGCATTCCGCTGCGCGGGGGGTCGACGATGATCACGTTCGGATTCGCATAGCGCGATCTCCACTCGACGTCCTTCGTCAGAAGATCCTTCAGATCGCCGGCGAGAAATTCGATGTTCGAAATATTATTCAGCTCCGCATTCTTCCGTGCGTTGATGATGGAACTCTCCACCAATTCAATTCCGACCACCTGCTTCACTGCATCGGAGATGAAAATGCCGATACTTCCCGTTCCGCAATAGAGATCGTAGACTAGATCGGTCGGTTTCAGTCCGGCGAATTCTTTCGCGATGGTGTAGAGTTTTTCTGCCTGCTTCGTGTTCGTCTGAAAGAACGAGTTTGCGGAAATCTGGAAGCGGTGCGTTCCTAGCGTGTCGTGGATGAGTCCGTCGCCGTAGTAAATCTTTTCATATTCGCCGACCGCTACCTGTGATTTTCGTTTCGTCACATTATTGATAATGGTCGTGATCGCGGGAAATTTCTCCCGCAGTTCCACTGTGAGCCGCTCCATCACTTCCGGAGAGTCCTCGAACGTGACGAGATTCACCATTACATCGCCGGTGTTCTTCCCTTCGCGGATAACGAGATTGCGGAAATATCCCGTTTCGTTCTCGGGAGAGAATGCGGGGATGCCGTTCTTTACGCCGAAGTCGCGGACGGTATTCAAAATACCGCTGCTCTGTTCGGACATGAGGAAACATTCGCGGATATCCAGCACTTTGTCCCATCGCTGAGGGACGTGGAATCCCGCAGCGATCGTCATCGGCATCTTCGTCTGTTCTTCCGTCTCTTCATCATCCGGGGAAACGATCTTCCCTTCCACATTCGGGATCGCTTCCATATCCTTCTCCGTCAGCCAGCGTTTATCGCTGAAGGAGAACTCAAGTTTATTTCTATAATAGAAAACATCGTCCGAACCAACGATCGGAAGAATGTTAAGACCTTTGAATCCGCCGATATGCTCCAGCGCGTCCGCCACATGCTGCTGCTTATACTGAAGCTGGGTGGAATACTCCACATGCTGCCACTTACATCCGCCGCAGACGCCGAAATACGAACACCGCGCCACAGTCCGCTGTGCGGAAGGAGTAATGATCTTCACCAGTTTTGCTTCGGCATATTTCTTTTTCGTCTTATACACTTTCGCCGTCACCACATCGCCGGCAATGGCTCCGTCCACGAACACGACCATACCGTCCACGCGAGCGACGGACTTTCCTTCAAATCCGGTTGATTCGATGGTGACTTCAATGATATCTTCTTTTTTCAGTTCCATGATTGCTTTCTTTTTCAATGATCGGAGGTGAAGAATTTCACCACCGTAATTTCTTATCCCGTGCCGTTACTTCCCATTCGCCGACGGCGTTGTTCCCTTCGGCGACGATCGCCCGTTCGTACAATGCTACGGTTGGACAAATATGCTTCGGAACTCCGTAGAAAAGTTCTCCCACCGCATACTTCGATGTATCCGGCACTTTCACCACGAGATGTTCTTCGCTGTGGGAGAGCGGCACTGCTTCCTGCGCATTCAGGAAATGAACTCGCGGCTGCGAATGATCCGCGGACAATGATTTGTGTCCGAGATCGAGACAGAGCCGCTCGTTGTCAACAATGGAAACGATCCTCGTCAGCACCAGCACCGCATGCTCGAACGGTTCTTCCGGCATCATCGTTGAATAGCTCATATCCCAAAAAACGAACGTGCCGGGACTGCATTCAACATCCCCACGCTTCGCATAATAGGAAAATGTCGGCGAACCGCCCGCCACGATGATCATCGGGGTATTGCACAGTCCATTTAACTCGCGGACCAGCGAGGGTACTTCTTTGAAAGCATCTTCGCTTCGTTTTGTTCTTGTTGCAACATCATCATCAGCGATATGTCCGTCATACGCATGCACACCGACGATGCGGATCCCCGGCAGCGAACTGACCGATTGTGCGAACTGCAGTGCTTCGGAAGGAATGATTCCGGTCCTGTTCATTCCCACATTCAGATCGATATACACCGGCAGTCTGAATGAGACCACATGTGCTGCATTGGAGATCTGCTGCGCCGCCGTGAATGAATCGACGAGACAGGAAAAAACTGTTCGCGGAAACTGCCGCTGCAGTTCCAGCAGACGAGCGATCTTCGGACCGACCGGCTGATACGCGAGCAGAACATCAGGCGCACCGACCGAACCGAGCATCTCCGCTTCGGCGATGGTGGCGCATTTGAATTTCGTGATCCCTTCCGCCAGCATCAGCAGACAAACTTCCGCCATCTTGTTCGTCTTCACGTGAGGACGAAGCAGCGACGGCAACGCAACTTTCGCAACACACGCACGGATGTTCTTCAGTACACGGTCCTTATACACGACCAGCGCCGGAGAATCGATCTCATCCGCATTCGGAAGAAGGTACCAGTGAGGAGTGTCCATAAATATCTTGCGTAGTGCTGCAATGAAAACTTTATTTTAACTACCTGTCATGCCCGAACGTCCCGCTCTTTGGGACTCCGCCTTGCGGGACTCAAACGGCGGAGCTTTTATCGGGCCTCCATTGCTCATTTAGTAGGGCAACTCATGGATCCCCGCTAGGAGCATGCGGGGATGACATATATAACTATGAAATTCAAAAACATTTGTCATGCCCGAACGTTTCTATCGGGCATCCATTATAAATCATAAAACAGGTCTCGCCATTCGGGATTACGTTTTTCGATCAAACGAATCTTCCATTCACGATTCCATTTCTTTAATTGCTTTTCTCGGGAAATAGCATCTTGTATATATGTATACTCTTCAAAGTACATTAGTTGGTTCACCCGATATTTTTGCGTAAAGCCTGGAATCAAGGATTCCTTATGTTGTATGATCCGATTTGATAAATTTCCGGTTACTCCAATATATAGTGTTCCATTCTTTTTGCTGGAAATGATATAGACATAATACGCCATACTATCTCTTCTTGAAAATTTATATTGGCTGTAATATGTCTCATGCCTATGATCATGTAAAATTAAATTGATTGGTAACTAAGGTCATGGATCCCCGCTAGGAGCATGCGGGGATGACAGGCGTTGTTGAATAATTAAAAATTCTGTCATGCCCGAATGTTCCTATCGGGCATCCATTGCTTATTTAGCAATGGCAACTCATAGATCCCCGCTAGGATCACGCGAGGATGACAATGCTTTATATCGAAAGCCGTATCTTCGATCTGAAGTCTGCCATCTGACTACTGACATCTGCTCTTAGATCAAATCCACCATCGACCCGAATTCGGGATCGAAGAGACGCTTATAGGTGCGGATGGCAAAACCATCAGTCATTCCGGCGATGTAATCGCAGAGAAGACGTGCGCGGTGCTGGTCGTTATTTGCCTGAGCGATATTCTGTTCCACATATTTCGGAAGAAGATTCAATTCGAACCGCTCTTTGCCGATGTAATTCTCTGCGAACGTGTCGAAGATGCGCTTGAGAAGATAATCCCCCTTCTTTTCCAGCTGATGCAGCTGCGGTGAAAGGAAGACAAGATCGAGTGACAGCTTCTTGAACATCTTCGATTCTTTCCGCGCCTTCTCGTCAATCACCAGATCGAACTTGTAACGGTTCGTGAAGGCGGTCATGATGTTCGTCGTTTCGACCACGCTGCACGATTCAATGTAGGAACCGATCTTCGTGGAGAAGGCACGTTCCACATTCCCGTCCTTCATTGCAGCGA
>JBMOHT010000274.1:0-3860 GCA_049317705.1 Bacteroidota bacterium
TTCTTTGTGTTCTTCGTGTGCTTTGTGTCTTCGTGGTATTCTTTTGCTATTGAATCACTCACGAAAATTCGTCATTTTCTTTCACTTCATATTGTTGAATTTGCAGAAAGAAAATTATGTACGGACTCGATGATGCGGCACGTGAAAAGATCCAGAAACTTCTCCGTTCTGCGGATGAGCTGTTCAAGGTAAAGAACTACTCCCGCGCTCAGACGGAGCTTGATCAGGTGCTTGCTATCGACCCGAGGAATCCTCTGGCGCGGACCTTTATGGAGCGCGTGAAAGCGGCCATCAAGTTGGAACAGCCGGTGGCCGGAGCACCGGTCGGAAATGACCGTTCAGCTCTTCTGCCGCAGATGTTCAAGGATGTCGATCAGTTCATCGCGCGGAAAGAATTCGACCGTGCCGTCGGCAAGGTCCGCGAGATCCTCGCCATTGAACCGTCTAATTTTTATGCAAAAGCGTATTTGGATAATATTGAAAAACTGAAGAACGCGCGACCCGCCGCACCGCCTCCGGTTCAGGCACCGGTGGAGACGAAGAAAGAAGTGATCCCCCAGGGGAGCGTGACGATGTACCGCGAGATGCTGAAGGAATTCTGGTTCGACGGGAAGATCAGTCCTGAGGAAGAGGAACAACTGAAGAGCGTCCGCGCAATGTTCAGCATCTCTCCCGAAGAACATACTCAGGTCGAACGTGAAGTGAAACTAAGTGCGTATGTGAACGCGCTTCAGATGGCGTGGAAGGACGGCGTGGTAACGGAGAATGAACAGAATGTGCTGCACATGATGCGCCAGCGTTATTCTATTTCATCCGAGGAGCATCACTCTCTGGAAGCAAAGATTGAAGTTGCCAAACGGACAAGGAAGAGCAGAGGGACCGTGCTGTTGGTGGACAGTGATATGGAAAGTCTTTCGTTCGTGATGGGAGAGTTGAAGAAGAGGAATTATGATGCTATCGTTACCCATTACGTTGAAGATGCGCTGAGTGCGCTCGTCCGCAAGACCCCCGATCTGATCATGAGTGAGGTCCTGTTCGACGACAAGTCCGCGAACGGGTTTGCCTTTTACAAGAAGCTGCAGGAACTTCCGAATTTCAAACGCATTCCATTCTACTTCATGTCCTCGCTCAATGATGATAAGATCATCCGCGCCGGCATCCGTCTTGGTGTTCAGAAGTTCTTCGTGAAACCGCTGGATATGAAACTGATCATCGCTACGATGGACAGTGCGCTGCACTTTTCGTAGCTTTTTTGGCACAGAGGACACAGAGAAAATATTAAGAAACACCTCACAAGTCTTAAAGAACTGTGAGGTGTTTCATTTTCCGTATCCGCGAAGATCCGTCGGATCCATGTCATTTCGAATCCCGCTCTAATTTGTTCACCGCTGCGGGATGACCTGCCCGACTGACCTTGAAATAATACCGTCGGTCAGGCGGGGAAATCCGGACAGTAAATAATTCATATCAGATTTCTCGACCTAAAGAACAGGTCTCGAAATGACAGAATATTTTTAGAGATATCTCCTCATTTTCTTTATCTGCGCAGATCCGCCTGATCCGTCTGATCCGTCTGATCCGTGTTCTATTGGAACTACATCCTCCACCGCAACCCAAGATACACCGTCCTGCCGTTCACCGGTCCCCAAATAAGCGAACCGTCAAAATAATTCCCGTTGGGATTTGCCGCATCGAGTATCGGGGTGTTCTGCTTGAAGTTCAGCAGATTATCCATTCCGACGTAGACATCGAGTCCCGCATAGAATGAGCGGGTCACCTGTGCGTTGGCAAGGACGAAATCGGGCGATGTGCTCCGCGATTGTACTCCCGCAGGATTTGTCTGTGTATCCGGCAGGCGCTTGGGACCGAACCATTGAAGCGTAAGGTCATACAGCATTTGTGCAGATGCTTCATCCTCCCGCTCAGTTCCGTATCCGAAATTAATGAAAGCACGGTGCTGAGCAACGAACGGACGTTCACGCAGTGTTCCATTGATGGTCTGCTTCACATCGTAATAGCGATAGGCGATGCGTGTATCCAATCCTTCCAGCGGCTGAATGTTCAGTTCTACCTGCATGCTGTTGGAGAACGATTCGCCGTTCAAGTTGTAGAATTTCACCATCTGCGGACTCGCATCCAGGTCCACGACCACCTGTTGTTCGAATACCGTTCGGTAGAAGTCCACAGCGATCGTTGCATCACGGTAATCATACGTGAAATAATGTGTCACATTGAAACCGTAATTCGAGGCGATCTCGGGATCCAATCCGTACAACGCATCGGTATTGGACTTTGTGATCATCATGTGGCGGTTGCTGGCAAAGTATGCCATGTTCTCCGCGAAGATATTCTGTGTCCGTTGTCCCCGTCCTGCCACTGCGCGGAAGACCCAGTCCTCCTGCGGTGTCCACCGCATATGAAGCCGCGGTGTAAAGAATGTACCGAACATATTGTGATGGTCCGCGCGGATCCCTGCGATCATCGAAAAACTCTCGCCGGGAGTGAACGTGTATTCAAAGAACGCTCCGGGGACCTTTTCGGTCCGCTGATAACGAAGCAGGGCAAAGGTCTCATCATATTTATCATACAACAGACTGAGTCCGCCGCGGAACTTGTGCATCGTATTGTCGAAGATGGACTGGTAGATCAAGTTCACATATCCTGCCTCTTCGTTCGCATTGTATTGGTGTGTGCTGAAGATCGAATGCTGTCGGTTCCGTGTTAACGACCACTGCAGTCCGATACTTTGATACAGTCTCTGCGGAAAGACATATCCGGTTTTTCCCCACAGCCGCAGCTGATCACCGTTCATACTGAACGCATATTCGGATGGGTGAAGGGTCAACGCGGCTCTGTCCATCGCGTAGCCGTCTTTCGTGCCTCCCTGTTTCTCATCATCCACGAACTGAATTCCAATTTGACCTTCCCATCCCGTGTGATTGGTGAAATGAAAACGCTGGATGCCGTTGATCGTACGATACAGAGGCATGTCGAGGAATCGGTCATTATTGCCGTCGAGTTTCGTCTGCTGCGTGCTGGCATGCAGCATCGTCATGGAGGACCATTCGGCGTTGATGGGCATTCGTAGGTTCAGATTCGCCTCCATCCGCTGGTCCTGATTTCCGAACAAATTCAGGAAAAATTGTTTTTCCTCCTCTTCCTGCGGTTTCCGCAGTTCCACATTGATCTGGCCGGTGATGGATTCGTATCCGTTCGCCACCGAACCGACTCCTTTCGAGACCTGGATGCTTTCGATCCATGTGCCGGGTATGTAGGTCAATCCCACATTCGACGTGAGCCCGCGGACAACCGGAAGATTCTCCAATGTGATCTGCGAATATGCACCGGAGAGTCCGAGCATCTCGATCTGTTTCGTCCCGGTAACGGCATCGGTGAAGGAGACGTCGATGGAAGGATTCGTTTCGAAACTTTCGGAGAGATTACAGCATGCTGCTTTGAAGAGTTCCTTCTCCGTCATGACGAGTGTCTTCTGTTCGGACAGATAGTGGACGTATGTCGCTTGGCGTTCGCCGACGATCTCAACCTCCGCCACCTTGTTCGCGTCGGATTTGAGAATGATGTTCACTTTGGACTGGTCTGTGATCGTCACGGTATCGGTGACGAATCCGACATAACTGACAACGAGCAGGTTCGTCGATGCATTCACCGGAAGGCGGAACACGCCGCTGGTATCCGTCACGGTGCCGTTCGCTGTCTTCAACCAGTACACATTCGCCCCGATGATCGGATTGAATCTGCCGTCATCGGTCTTTTCCAGGACGACGCCGGTCAATTGCTGTGCGTTGAGCATTGAGACAAAGAGTCCCATGACCAACAAAATGGTTTTCATAATTACTCCT
>JBMOHT010000275.1:0-3762 GCA_049317705.1 Bacteroidota bacterium
CGATGACACAATATGATGCCGGCGCGGTTCCAATGTATAGAGCATTTCAGCCGGCCCCGGACCTGACCCCGTTCACTGCAAAAAAGAATATTGTTCCATTAAATGAATTAATCATCGTCACACCCAAAAATTTACAATAGCGAAAACATTATGAATATATCCATCCCCAAAGAAAACTCGACCGTTGAATCGCGGGTACCGGTTCTTCCGTCAACCGTTGAGAAGCTGGTGAAAAAAGGGGCTGTGATCTCTGTTGAAGCAGGGATCGGGGCGACCCTCGGTATCACCGATGAAGAATATGTCAAGGCCGGCGCATCCGTAGAGAAGGTGCGGAAAAAATTATTGGCATCGGGCGATATCGTCCTTCGTCTCCGCAAACCGGAAACGAAAGAACTCTCCCTGATGAAAAAAGGGGCGATCAGCATCAGCTACCTCGATCCGTTCAATGAATCCGCATTGATCGGCGACCTTGCCAAGAAGAATATCTCGGCGATCTCCATGGAGATGATCCCGCGTTCAACACGCGCACAGAAAATGGATGCGCTGAGTTCACAGGCGAGTCTTGCAGGATATGCCGCCGTGATCGTCGCTGCGGATAACATCCAGAAGATCTTCCCGATGATGATGACCCCGGCCGGAACGATCCAGCCGTCGAAGGTCTTCATTATCGGAGCCGGTGTGGCGGGACTTCAGGCGATCGCTACGGCGAAACGTCTCGGAGCAAAAGTGGATGCATTCGATACGCGTCCTGTCGCTAAAAGCGATGTGCTCTCACTCGGCGCGAAATTCGTCGAGGTCGATCTGGGTGAGACCGGACAGACCGCGCAGGGATATGCAAAAGCGCTGACCGAAGAGCAGCTGCAGAAGCAGCGCGAAGTGATGAAACAGTATTGCGCCAATGCCGATGTTGTGATCACCACGGCACAGGTGTTCGGACGCAAAGCGCCGGTGATCGTCACCAAAGAAATGGTGGCCGCGATGAAACCGGGAAGTGTGATCGTGGACCTTGCCGTGGAGACCGGCGGAAACGTTGAAGGATCAGAAGCAGGGAAGATCGTCGAAAAGAACGGCGTGAAGATCATCGGCATGAAGAATATGCCGGGCCGTGTTGCGATGAATGCGAGTCTGATGTATTCCAACAACCTGTTCAATCTGCTGGATGAGTTCTGGAACAAAGAGACAAAACAGTTCGATCTGAAACTGGAAGATGATATCATCAAAAGCTGTCTGATCACACACGGCGGCACGATCGTCCATCCGACGTTCGTTCCGAAGAAAGCCGAAAAAAAATAATCACAATGTCCCCGCACCCGTCCGGTGCAGGAACGTTCACCGATTCGTCAAGGAGAAATCATGCAAATAGAACTCATCTACATTCTCATCCTGGCAGGATTCGTCGGGTTTGAGATCATCAAAAAGGTAACACCAACGCTCCATACGCCGTTGATGTCCGCAACGAATGCCATTTCCGGTATCTCGCTCGTCGGTTCACTCGTGGCTGCAGGGAGCGATCATTTTACGGGGCAGGTCCTCGGATTCATTGCTGTTACCGCCGCAACGATCAACGTGGTAGGCGGATTCATGATCACTGAACGTATGCTGAAGATGTTCAAGAAGAAGGAGAAGAAATCATGAATTACGCAATGGAACTTGTCTATCTCGTTTCTTCCATCCTCTTCATTCTCGGTCTGAAAGGACTCAGTCATCCCGAATCCGCACGGCGCGGAATGCACATGGCGGAACTCGGAATGTTCTTCGCGATCGTCGGTACGTTGGTCGGCGGGAAGATCGTCACCTGGGAATGGATCATCACCGGTATCGCGATCGGTTCTGCGATCGGCGCGGCGATGTCCATCTTCATGCCGATGACGGCTATGCCGCAGCGAATCGCACTTTCGCACGCATTCGGCGCTCTTGCTGCAGTGCTCGTGGGTGTTAATGAATACATAGAAAAAGGTCATCTCGGCGAACTCAGCAACGGACTGATGAGTGCGATCGGATTTGAAGTGCTCTTCGGTGCTTTGACTGTTACAGGAAGTCTGATGGCATTCGGTAAACTGAATGAGATGATCAAAGGTGCACCGATCACGTATAAAGGTCAGAATGCCGTGAACATTACGATGTTCCTCGCTGCGGTCTGCATGTTCGTGTATCTGATCTTCTTCCCCTACAATTACACGATGTTCTATGCGATGATCGCAGTATCGTTCCTGATCGGTATCTTCATCGTTCTGCCGATCGGCGGAGCAGATATGCCGGTGGTGATCTCGCTGATGAATTCCTATGCCGGCCTTGCAGCCGCTGCGACAGGATTTGCGATCGACAACAAAGTGCTGATCATTGCCGGTTCGCTTGACGGTTCGTCCGGTTTCATCCTTTCCATCATCATGAGCAAAGCGATGAACCGTTCGTTCGGCAACGTACTGTTCGGCGCTGTCGGTGCACCGCAGGTCGATACAGCAGGACTCGCAGAAGCACGGCCGATCACCAAGTTCGGAATCGAAGATACGAAATTCGTCCTTGAACAAGCCGAACGCGTCGTGATCGTTCCCGGATACGGAATGGCTGTTGCGCAGGCACAGCACGCGGTCCGCGAATTGAGCGATGAGCTTGAAAAACGGAAGATCAAAGTTGAGTTTGCCATCCATCCGGTGGCAGGACGTATGCCCGGTCATATGAACGTGCTGCTTGCAGAAGCGAACGTTTCGTACGATCAGCTGCTCGAAATGGAAATGATCAATCCGACGATGGATTCAGTCGATGTTTGTATCGTTATCGGTGCGAATGATGTGGTGAATCCGGCTGCGCGGACCGAAAAATCGAGTCCGATCTACGGAATGCCGATCATCGATGTGGACAAAGCAAAGACCGTCATTGTAATGAAACGCTCGATGGCGACAGGTTTTGCCGGTATCGAGAATCCGCTCTTCTATGAACCGAACACGAAGATGTTGTTCGGCGATGCGAAGACAGTGATGCAGGAACTGGTCGCCGAGTTCAAAAAAGGATAAATAGTACGTTGTAGAATATTAAAAGGACGCATTGTATGCGTCCTTTTATTTTTTTTGAATGTTTTTAGTCGTTACTACAGTCATGCCTCGATTACGCTCGGCATGACAACACCGATGGCGAAGTATTGTATGATCCATGCAAGTTATCTTAATCGTTCGATCATTGTATTGTTGCTTCTTCTGAACGGTTGTTCATTCTTTACAAGCGTTCAAAGGAACAGTCCTGCGGATGATATTCCGCGCGCGGAGAGGGAGTTCCGTGCCGTGTGGGTCGCTACTGTTGCGAATATTGACTGGCCGAGTAAGCCCGGACTTTCAACTGAGCAGCAGCAGAAAGAAGCGTTGGCGATCCTCGATACGGCTGCGGCTCTGAATATGAATGCGATCATCCTCCAGGTCCGACCGCATTGCGATGCACTATATGCAAGCACACTGGAGCCGTGGTCATCGTATCTGACGGGAACACAGGGAAAAGCGCCCGAACCATTCTATGATCCGTTGAAATTCTGGATCGATGAAGCACATAAGCGCGGGATGGAACTTCATGCGTGGTTCAATCCGTACCGAGCGTTATTGACCGGCGGCAATCCGATCCCCGATTCTTCCATTGTAAAACGTCGTCCGGACTTGGCGAAGAAGATCAACGACGGTATGTATTGGCTCGATCCGTCACAGAAAGAGACGCAGGACATTTCCTACAATGTGGTGATGGATGTTGTGAAGCGGTATGATGTGGACGGGATCCATTTTG
>JBMOHT010000276.1:0-3748 GCA_049317705.1 Bacteroidota bacterium
ATTTTCGTATCTGCGTTTTGCTGTCCGATGTTAGCTTAGCAAAGTAAATTCCGCTGGATAATCTTGCACCGTCGAACTGCGCGGAGTATGTTCCTACTTCTTTCACTTCGTTCACCAGCGTTGCCACTTCACGGCCGATCGCATCGTAGATCTTCAATGAGACATGTCCGTCCCTTGGCAATTGATAACCAATCACTGTTGTTGGATTGAACGGGTTGGGATAATTCTGTTCGAGCAGCATTTCCGATGGAACGATGCCGCGAACTGCGGCGACAGACAACGGTTTTTGTACAAAATAGTCAACGGCATATTTAACGACGTTATTCAATGCCGTATCATTCCCCGCCGTTTCGAGTGCGAATGAAAGGTAGATCATTTTTCCCGGTGATGTTGAACTGCCGAACGGACCGGCATACTGAACTCCCGCCGTTTTATTATTGTCATATCTCAACGAGACGGTACTTCCGTTCAGCGTATCGATCTCGTCCGGATAATCCTCTACATAAAGTTGTCCGATCCTGAACAGACCGCCGGAATAGAAACCGTTCGCTGCTTTCACCGCGGAAGCGCCGGCATTGTCCGCCTTGAATGCCGCTTTAAGGTATGACGAAAAGAATTCCTTGTCCGATGCGGAGCCGTTCTGTGAAAGATCGTATCCTATCTCGCTTCCGGTAACGAACAATGCTTTACCGCGCTCAAGGAATTTCCGCAGCACCGTTTGCTCCGGTGCGGAGAAAGTTTCATCGACGGTCCCTTCATCCCCCACATACCAAATGATACCGTCATAACCGAACAGTGCTGATGTATCGATCAGTGCGGCGCTGTTCTTGCTGCTTGAATATGTTGCGCCGGCTTTGTTCACTGCAGCGCCATAACGGACGGAGAACGTATGTGCAACACTTTCCCAGCTTGCCGTCAGCCGTTCAAATCCATCCACGATCAAAAAATGGGAAGAACCCCGCGTCATAGAGGCGCCCATCGCATTCGACCAATCGCTTTCTGTGCGGGCCGCATCATTCTTCACACTGCTGATCCGGAAATATTCCGCGGGTGCAGATATCGGAATCTGGACCGAACGGACCAACCCAAGAACAGACTCATTCTTATACAGCGTCCATTGCAAACCGTCAAATGATCTGTAGAGTCTGTAACCGAAGACGCCGGCGGTATCACAACTCCACGAAAGTGCAGCGGTATTTCCCGGTATCGTTACGACGGACATCAGCACCGGCCGCTGGAAGGAACTGTTCGTTTCCATCCCCTTATACGACCGTGGTGTATAGACACCCTGCAGATCGGAGGGTGCGAACGTCCAATAACTGACATCCCAATTGCGTCCTGCCGATTCAACAACGCGGAAACCGCCGTTCGCGGACCGTTCAATGAATAACCGAACGTGTCCCACTTTATGGATCGCATCGCCCGGTTTGAGACTATCCCAACTGGCATATTCAGTGGTGATCGACGGCATCGAACTCGTGGAAGAATGATAGGTCATCTGCCAGCACCGGCTGACAAATCCCGAGCAATCCAATCCAACCGAATAAGAAGAAACACCGGTAGTATTGATGTCACCGGCATACTTCCCTGTATTCAAACCATTGTCAAACTGTGCAAGTGTTGAGAATCCACCCCACATATAAGGAATCCGCGCGTTCATACCGCTGACCAGCCACGGCGGCGTCCTGACAATATCGCCGTCCGGTCCGGTCACATTTACTGATGAAAGATTCGCCGTACCGCAGGAATACCGATGCATTGCGTACGATTCCGCGATACGGAGCGCCTGTGTTCTGCTGGCTGCTGCAACAGGATGTTCCGGCAACGGATCCCCTGTCGCTTCGTTCACCGGCAGCAGTTCGTTACTCTGCAGTGAATAGGAATACTCCTCCGGATATGTGACCGGCGCAGGATGCGGCGAAGCGAGTGACGGCCATTGAAAGATCCGTATCCCTTCCGCCGTGGTCAGCATATGATAAAGGTTTCCTTCAGCATCGATACGAAAATCTTTCTCCGTCGAAAGATATTTGATGTCGGGTATTTCCAGAACGGACTGTTGTACACCCTCCGCGTTCAGGACGAGTACTTCCCGCTGAACACGCAGCGGTATCTCCGACCGGTACCGTTCTGTCAACAGGAACACATTACCCGATGCATCAATACCGATAAGTTCTGCATATGCAAGATCGCCCGAAAACTGAATCCGGAATTCTTTGCGCGGTGATGATGATGTCAAGATCAGTTCGTCCCTGCCCGACACCCGAATGTTCCACTGAATTTCTGCACCGTCCGAATATGATCCATCACGGAAGTCCGTCAATTGCCGGCGGACACTGTTGAATGATTCGATCGATCGTTCATTCTCTCCAACCCTTCCGGACCGCCGCTGCAGTTTCGTTTTGTTCACGATCTCAAAGAGCATCCTCTGATCGGAGGTCACAAGCGAAACTGAACCATCGTCAACAATGAATGAGGCAACGGCATAGATGCCTGAGTTTTCCGTACGGATCGGGAATGGAAAGGATGTGTAAGAAAGGTCAGCAACAACAACAGGAGGAGTTTGCCCGGCCAGGAGTGTTACAAGAACAGCGATGACAATCAATATTTTCATAAATCATCCTTTACGTAATAATGCAACATAGTATGCATTGTCCGTTACAGCAAGGGATGTTTATCATGACACATCTGCAGCCCGCGACCGAGATTCAATTCAATCAATAAATATTCGATGAAGATCTATACCGAGCGGACCGAATTTCTCAAAAAAAGAACAGAAAGCGATATGAGATATGATGCGGATCCGTAAAGAATAATAGCGGACAATTGTTCAGAGAAGAGCAGCAGCAGTCCGCAATAGAACATCACCGGAATGATCATCCCTTCAGCGATCATCGGGAAGAGAGCCCGGTCTGATTCTTTATTTCCGTTCAGGAAACCGTTTTCTCCGGTGAACCACAGAACGGCAAAATACGCCGAGGCAGCCGAAACAAGATGAAGAGGAATGCAAAAGAAGGAAGTCAAGATGAGGAAAGAACAATCTGTTTCAGCCAGCAATATCGGAGCGGAAAAAACACCTCCGAAGAGGATCCAGTCGGTGATGGTATCGGTAGAAAATCTCATACAATTATCATACGAAGTAACGGTATGATTTTATTAATGATTTTTCTGAATGTATCATCAGTTGCGATGATGTATTTTTTTTCGATTCTCATTTGGTCAATGCATCATCAAACTTTTGAACGCCGCTCCGTCCGACACGATCTGCGAAAACTGTGTTTTCGTGAAATATCCGTCAACGAACCCCGAATCCATTCTTTCGGGGAACTGTGGCTCCACCCGCTCTGCAATATAATAAAGCGTGAACTTTGCGTACTGCGAACGGATGAACCGGGCCGTGACCAGTCCGTTCATTTTTTCCAGATCCACCCCGAGGAATATGATGGTCGGAACAAAATTCTTCAATATTCCCATACACTCCGTTCCCGAATGGGCGGTCCGTATCTCAGAGACATTCACGGTGGACGACAACATCGCTTTACATCTCTGTACAAATGCCCTGTCACTGTCTGCGATCAGTATCTTGTATGGCTCTGCAATTTTCTTCATATCGTTCATCTGCCCGTTAAGATTAACTGCCGAGTGTTAAAAAAAGTGGAATCTGCGTGCGGGTATGAGGGAAAAGCGCCGCACGGGCAGATTCCTGGACGCACTCTGCAGGGGAACAAAATGCGTCCGTTTAATTTTATGT
>JBMOHT010000277.1:0-3739 GCA_049317705.1 Bacteroidota bacterium
CAACTCACTGTCCGAATTATTTTATATCAAGAAGGGTGGTATGCTCATGCGGGCAGCTGTCTCATTCTCAAAAGATGGTATTGAGAACGTCTCAAAAAAAGAACTGTTTAGTGTTCCACTGACAACGAATAACTTCGATGTATCGCGCGACGGCAGATCGATCGCTTTCGTGAGAGCATTCGAAGCGCAGGATATGCGCTATCCGCCGATCTCAATGAAAGTATTCTGGAACATCGCGAAATAAAAAATAATTGTTCCATCGTTTCATTGTATCATCGATCTATCGAAGCGCAAAAAAAGTATTCAATGAATAAATCATCAAACGAGAAAAGTCTATGATCGGTACTACGGTTCTGCATTATAAAATAACTGAGAAACTCGGCGAGGGAGGAATGGGCGTTGTCTACAAAGCCCACGATACCAAACTCGATCGTTTTGTCGCTCTGAAATTCCTTCCGTCCAACGCTTCTGTGAATGCCGAGACGAAAGCGCGGTTCACGCAGGAGGCGAAAGCTGCCGCAGCGCTGAACCATCCGAACATCTGCACGATCCATGGCGTGGAAGAAGCGGACGGGAATCTGTTCATCGTCATGGAATATATCGACGGCGGCACGCTCCGCGACAAAGTGCCGTATCAGAAGATCGATGATGCCGTCTCCGTTGCCATTCAGATCGGAGAAGCACTCCATGAAGCGCATGCGAAAGGGATCGTCCACCGCGATGTGAAAGCGGATAACATCATGCTCACCTCCAAAGGGCAGGTGAAAGTGATGGACTTTGGTCTGGCGAAACTTAAAGGGACGCTCAAACTGACCCGCACATCAAGCACAGTCGGAACACTCGCCTACATGGCTCCCGAACAGATCCAGGGGGGTGAAGTGGACCAGCGGAGCGATATCTTCTCCTTCGGTGTGTTGTTCTTTGAGATGCTTTCCGGAAAATTCCCGTTCCGCGGCGAACATGAAGCGTCGCTGCTCTATTCCATTGTCAACGAAGAACCCGAATCCATCACCAGGTATCTTCCTGATGCTTCATCAGGACTCCAGCAGATCTTCGAAAAAGCATTGGAGAAGGATCCGTCCGTCCGTTATCACTCGGTGGAAGATATGGTCGTCGATCTGCGCAGGACGAAGAAGCAGACATCGAGAGTTTCTAAGATCATGCCGGCCGCGTCAGCAGCAGTTCCATCCTCGGTTTCCATGCCGGCACAACATACTGCACCGCAAAAGAACAATGGAATGATCATGAGGGCAGGATTGGTCATCGGTGTGGTGTTGTTGTTGGTTGTCGGCTATTTCCAATTCTTCGGAGGAAGCGAGGACGTTCCTCCGTTCAATGATATGAAACTGACCCGATTGACTGCGGACGGGAAATCGATGGATGTGGCCGTATCACCCGATGGACGGTATGTTGCATATGTCCGTTTTGATAAAGAAAAGTCCAATCTTTGGATCCGTCAGGTCTCCACAACAAATAATATCGCCATAACGCAACCGACAGAAGATCTTATCGGCGCACTCACCTTCTCTCCGAACGGAGATTTTCTTTACTATGTCACGGTCAAGGCAGGGACGAACAGGTCAGAACTACACCAGATATCCATCCTTGGTGGAAATCCAAAGACCATCCTTTCCAGGATCAAATCCCGAATTTCATTCTCGCCTGATGGTAAACAGTTCGTCTATTTGACCGATTCTGCCGAGGTCGTCAACCATCTTGTTGTGACGGATGCCGATGGGTCCAATATCCGAAGGTTGCTGTCGCGTAATTCACCGGAACATTTTGATGATCTTGCATGGTCGCCGGATGGAAAATATGTCGGACTGATCGAAGGCCGCTCCGGAAATTTCATGAATCACCGGCTGATGATCTATTCATTTGAGGACGGGAAAGAGATCGTCCCCGAGGGACAGCAGTGGCTGACGCTGAGAAGCATCAATTGGATGGCGAACAGTAAAGGGGTGATCGTCAGTGCGGCGGATGATCAATCCAGTTTTGATTCTCCGCAGTTATGGTATTATCCGGTAAAGGAAGGGACTGCGAAACGGCTGACAAATAATCTGAACGGATATTCATTCTCTTCCATGGATAGGAATTCAACACAATTGGCTGCATTAGAACCGGAATCATTCTCTAATCTATATATCGTTCCGAATAATTCCGCAGCTGCCGCTAAGCAGGTCACGGAAGGAACAAAACGGCATGACGGTATGAAAGGCGTGCAGTGGCTGAACAATGAACGGATCATCTATTCGTCGCAGTCCGGCGGATATGATAATATCTGGATGACCGACGGCATCGGCGGAGCAGAAACACAGATCACGTCAGGTGCGTTCGTCGATCAGGCTGCTCATCCTGTTCCCGGACAGAATACGATCGTTTTCTCATCCAACCGAAGCGGCTCTTTCAACATTTGGAAATGTGACATCAACGGATCGAACCTGAAGCAATTGACCCGCGGTAATTTTGATATCGAACCAACGGTAACGCCGGACGGACGATGGATCTATTATGGATCGTATGGCGACAGCGGCGGAGGATTATGGAAGATGACCATCAATGGCGACAGCATTCAGCCGGTATCGGCGA
This sequence comes from Bacteroidota bacterium, assembly GCA_049317705.1. Taxonomy (GTDB): domain Bacteria; phylum Bacteroidota; class Ignavibacteria; order UBA10030; family UBA8401; genus UBA8401. Next base: position 2,590 of record JBMOHT010000277.1, read on the forward strand.
AACACATATCCTATTTTTCACTCTCGCCGGACGGTCAATCGGTTGCGTATTTCTTCTATGACCAGGAGCAGAGACAAAAGATCGGGGTCATGTCCTTACTGACCGGTGCCATTATTTATGAAAAGGAATATCAGAACAGCGCATCAGTGTGGACCCCCGATGGAAAGAACTTCGCGTTCGTCCGCACTCAGGACGGCGCCTCGAATATCTGGACGGTTCCGGTTGCCGGCGGTAAAGAAAAACAGTTGACGGCGTTCACCTCCGGAAGGATCTTTGATTTTGACTGGTCCCCCGACGGAAAAAAGCTCGTGGTGGCACGTGGTGAAAGCAGTTCAGATATTGTGCTGCTGACTGACACAAAAAAAATCAGCAATAATTAAATCTCGATTGCATTGTAGGACGAAGCGATGCTTCGTCCCGGCCGGGAAAAAACTTGTGGTAGAAAGAGGTAAAAAGCAGTTCAGATATTGTGCTGCTTACGGATAAAAAAACCAGCAATGATTAGATCTCGATTGAATTGTAGGACGAAGCGATGCTTCGTCCCCTGCATAAATTCGGATTGGTAATCCCATTGTGCAATTTGAAGGCGTAATTGTAAGAATTAAAGAGGATCGAAAGGTTATCGAATGATAGGACAGACAATAGGACAATACACCATCCTTGAGCACATTGGCGAGGGTGGTATGGGTGTTGTCTATAAAGCACAGGATAATAAACTCCAGCGAATTGTCGCACTGAAATTCCTGCCGCACCACATGGCGCAGGGAACAGTCGAGCAGACGCGGTTCCTTCAGGAAGCGCAGGCTGCGGCTGTATTGAATCATCCGAACATTTGCGTCATCCACGATGTGCGTGAAGAGGACGGTAAACAATTCATCGTGATGGAATTTGTCGAAGGGAAAACCATCCGCGAAACGATCAAGAGCGGATCGGTAAAATTGGATCAGGCGATCGACTTTGCGCTGCAGATCGCAGAAGCGCTCGAGGAGGCGCATAAGAAGGGGATCGTCCACCGCGATATCAAAGCGGACAATATCATGATCAATACCAAGAACCAGATCAAGGTGATGGATTTCGGTCTTGCAAAACTGAAAGGTTCCTTGAAACTCACCCGAACCTCGAGCACAGTCGGAACGCTTGCATATATGGC
>JBMOHT010000278.1:0-3738 GCA_049317705.1 Bacteroidota bacterium
TGAACCGCGGATATCACGCCTCGATGCAGTGGATGGAGAAGAATACGGAGAAACGGACCGATCCCCGCTTGATCGTTCCGAATGCGAAATCGGTCATCAGTCTTGCCGTGAATTATTACACGCCGACACCGCACGAACCGTCGAATGATCAGGGAAAGATCTCCCGCTATGCATGGGGGGATGATTATCATATCCATGTCACGAAAAGAATCCAATCACTCCTTGAATGCATCAAACAACTGGCACCGGAATCCGACGGACGGTACTATGTTGATACCGGACCGGTCATGGAGAAGGTTTGGGCAGCGCGGGCCGGACTCGGCTGGCAGGGGAAACACACGAATCTGATCACCAAAGAGTACGGTTCATGGGTCTTTCTCGGTGAGATCATTACTACGCTGGAATTGGATGCTGATCCGCCGATGGAGGACTTTTGCGGAACATGCACTGCATGTATCGATGCCTGTCCGACGGATGCCATTCATCAGCCGTATGTCCTCGACAGTAACCGCTGTATTTCGTATCTTACCATTGAACACCGCGTTGAGATCGCTGAATCGCTCGGGAAGAAATTCGATCAATGGATCTACGGCTGCGATATCTGTCAGGATGTGTGTCCTTGGAATAAATTCCAAAAGCCGACAGAGCTTACGGAGTTCACTGCAAGGGATAAGAACATCGATCCGCCTCTGGATGATCTCATCACTATCTCTCAGGAAGAATTCAGCTCCAGGTTCAGGAATTCCCCGATCAAACGGACGAAGCGCGAGGGAATTATTCGTAACGCATCGGTTGTTCAACAGAGTAAGCGATCACAATAGTCATTCATCATTTCATTCTTTAACTTTTAAAACGATATGTCTGAAAATCATCGAAAAGTCATCATCATCGGTTCCGGTCCTGCCGGACTCACGGCCGCCATTTATGCCAGCAGAGCGAATCTTAATCCTCTCATCTTTGAAGGGCTCCAGCCCGGCGGACAATTGACCATCACCACCGAAGTGGAGAATTATCCCGGATTCGAACACGGCATCCAGGGACCCGAACTGATGGATGTGATGCGGAAGCAGGCACAACGATTCGGAGCGGAATCGCAGTTCAAGATCGTCTCGAAAGTCGATTTTTCAGCTCGTCCCTTCAAAGTGTGGGTGGATGAAATTCTCTACACTGCGGATGCAGTGATCGTTTCCACCGGCGCTTCCGCGAAGTGGTTGGGACTTGAATCCGAGAAACAGTTCTCAGGGTACGGAGTCTCAGCGTGTGCAACCTGCGATGGTTTCTTCTTCCGTAATCAGGAGGTCTATGTGGTCGGCGGCGGCGATACTGCGATGGAAGAGGCCAGTTTCTTGACGAAGTTCGCTTCAAAACTGACGCTGATCCATCGGCGTGATGAGTTCCGTGCATCGAAAGTGATGCAGGACCGTGTGCTGAACAATCCCAAAGTTTCCGTCGAATGGAATACGACCGTTGAAGAAGTTCTCGGCACCGTGGAAAATGATAAAAAGAAAATGACAGGACTCCGGCTGAAGAATCTGAAGACCGGAGAGGTGAAGGATGTGAAAGCCGACGGACTCTTCCTGGCGATCGGACACAAACCGAATACGGAGATCTTCAAAGGGATCCTGGATATGCATGAGAACGGTTATCTGAAAGTGCAGGCAGGTTCCACCAAGACGAATATCGAAGGGGTCTTTGCTGCGGGTGATGTTGCCGATCAATATTATCGACAAGCCATCACTGCCGCCGGCAGCGGATGCATGGCGGCGATCGATGCTGAGCGATGGCTAGCGGAGCATGAATAAAACAATAGAACACGCCCGCTCGAAGAGTCGAGTCTTCGACCTGACCGACGATACGAATTAGAGTTCGGTCGGGCAGGGATCAGACGGATCGGACTGATTCACACGGATCAAATACCGGAGAAATATTTAAATTGCCTTTGCTGATAATTTTGCAAAGGCGTTTTTATTTTAAATCATTCTGTCACAAATTTATGACATCCTAGCGTATAAAAAATGAAATCATGGCAGAGAAGTCTGACACCATTTCACAATTTTTCTCTTCATCCCTTAAAAATCTTTCATTTACTGCAAAAAATGATCTGGCACGCCGCTTGAAATACTATGAAGCATCACTCACAAAAAAATAATCATCATAATATCAGGAGGCAGTATGCTCGTACGTTTTCAACCCGTGTCAAATATCTTTGATGAGATCGACACACTCATCAATTCAACAATGGTCCCGTTCCCGTCAACAGGAACATTCGAACGGCGGAACCGATTTACCGGCGTGACGGTAAAAGATACCGGAGAACAGGTGCATGTGACCGTGGAACTTCCCGGTGTATCCAAGCAGGACGTATCCGTGAATGTGAACAATGGTGTTCTCACCATTTCCGGTGAACGGAAGCAGCCGGAGAAGCAAGAGAATGAACAGTGGCTCAGGAATGAGATCAGTTACGGTAAATTCGAACGGTCAATCACATTACCGTATTCCGTTGATGTTGAAAAAGTTTCTGCATCACAGGAGAATGGGATCCTTTCCATCATTCTTCCGAAGCACGAGAATGCCAAACCGAAACAGATCTCTATCCGATAACGGAAACATGAAAGGACATTTAAAATGAACACCGAAACAATTGAGAAACGAATGACACACACTGTCGTACCGGCAGTGAATATCCGAGAAACTCCCGTCTCGTTTATTGTATCACTTGATATTCCCGGAGCCGTTAAAGAGAATATCAATGCTGCGATAGAGAACAATACCTTACTCGTAACAGCTGAAACAGGTGAAAGGAGTGATGGTGAAAATGGCTCACCGGCGAGAGAGTTCAGGCGTGAATTCTCTTTGGCGAATGACATTGATCTCAAATCCATCGATGCTGCATATAATGATGGTGTATTGACGATCATTTTGACCAAAAAGACACAATATTCACCTCAGAAGATCAATATCAATTAGGGTTGAGTTTGCGGTGAGTATCTTACTGTGGTGAAAATCAATCGAAATCCCGCTCATTCACGCGGGATTTCGCGTTGAATCAACGCAAACAATGCAGAAGCTATGCAAAATATGCATGCCCTATCGTGAAGAATAGACAAAAAATGACGAAAAAAGGCGATATTGGATTGGCACACAAATTGGATTAAGTATTACCATGAAAGCTGAACACGACAAAAAAACACTCACTATTCTTTCACTCAATTAAAAGGTACCACTCATGAAGATCACCTTTGCAGCAATGCTGATGGCATTAATGATCGTCGGCTGCGATAAGAGCAGTCCGATCGACACCGCCGGCACATCTGCCACACAGACGGAAGCGACATTCGGCGAGTTGACCATGCTGAAAACAACGCTGACGACCGGTTCCATTCAGATCGTTACGGCCGATACCGGAATCTGCACGCATGATTCACTCCGCAACGCTCACATGCTTGATTCGTTGAAAGCATATCTTGCATTGACCGATGAACAGTTTGTCTCCGTTAAGGGATTCGGTACAACATTGTTCGCAACACTTGGTGAGATCCGCGGTCAGGTGATCGCAAAGACGATCACGAGGGATTCAGCACAGGTTCTTGTTGTTGCAGCACGCGACAAATTTGTTGCTGACGTGAAATCGATCCTCACTGCAGCACAGCTGACATCATTCGAAACTTGGCTGACCAAACATTGGAATAAACCTCCGCATCGCGGCGTTCCCGGTGGACGCGGCGGACATGGCGGACC
>JBMOHT010000279.1:0-3734 GCA_049317705.1 Bacteroidota bacterium
TGGCTTCGAAATTGATATTCGGATCGTACCGTTCCAATTCATGCGCCAGCCGCTCCAACTCGCTCCAGACATTCTCCCCTTTGGCTCGTTTTTGGAGGGAATTTCCGTAGAAGAATTTGAGATATGCATCCACCTGCGCATCCGGATCTTTCGGTGCGTTCATGATGGCTTCTAAATACGGCACAACATCTTTAAGGGTCATAATGATTGAAACCAATTAACGATTTCATCATGAATTATGCAATAACGTATTTACGTACATCCTTTAACGGCAATGCAATGATTTGCCCTAAATATTGGTCATTTTATACGAATGATGAATTTCAACACAATTTTGATCGTAGAGAACGGACGCCAATCATCACCATATACTATCGGCATTGATATGAAATTCTTTATCCTATTTCCCCGGTCACGGTGTGTTGGAAACTGCAGGGAGAGTGATAATAAAAGCAGTCCCGGATGGGAGATTGTTCCTGAAACGGATCGAACCGTTATGTTGTGAAACTATCTGCTGTGTAATGGCGAGTCCCATACCGCTGCCGTTTGGCTTTGTGGTATGATAGAGGTTGAAGATCTTATCCCGCTGAGCGTCGGGAATTCCAGGACCATTATCGGCGATGGTGATGGTAATGGAACCATCAATATTGCGGAGCGATAATTCTATAGAACCATTGGAAGGTGTCGCATCCATTGCATTCTGCAATAGATTCAAACATGCCTGCGTCATTTGCTCCGGATCGATCGCAAGAATGCAGTCATCCGACACCGCTGAAAAGGTGATCTGCTTTCGGAGTGCCTGAGAACGGAATATCGCTGACAAATTCCCGATGAACGCCGACGCACCGGTCCGCTGCAGTATCACATTTTTGGGACGAGCGTACCGAAGGAACTGCTGGACGATACCATTGATCCTGACCGATTCACTTTTGAGCACAGCGGAGAGCTCTTTATATTCCCGCACATCCTTCTTGGGAGTGAACTCTTTTTCGAAACGCTGTGCGATCATGGAAATAGCATTCAGCGGATTACGGATCTCGTGCGCGACACCTGCAGCAAGTTCACCCATTGCGGACATCTTCTCATTCCGCTGCATCTCCATTTCCATCCGCTTCGTTTCCGTCAGATCCTTCATCACCATCGTACGTGCCTCTTTCCTTCCCGCCTGATCCGTTGTTGACGAGATCGAGACGGAGAGGATACGTTCCTCACCGTCCGGCACGATGAGATGCTGTTCATGTTCACCGTCCGGAAATGCGTTCAGCATCGTTAAGAGATGACGGATATTCCCCGGGACTGTCTGCATGGTATGTCCGGTAACATCGGCCGCAGTCGATCCGAACATCAGTTCCGCACGGCGGTTGAACAGTGTTATACTGTCATGAACATCCAGCGAGATCACGGCATCATTCATATGCTCCAGGATATCTCCTGTAAGGGAGCGGATGGAGGAATATTTTCCGGAGATGAGTCTCACATTGCGGGCGGCCATGACAATGAGCATGATCAACACTGCCAGTACGATGATGACCGCCATGATCACCATCAGTCTCCGCTGCATACGGCTGTTCACCGCACGAAGTTCATCCATGGAAAGTCCGATGCGCAGCACGCCCACGGTCGCTCCGTCCACATTCAAACGCTGGATCACTTCGAACGACATGCGGCCGTTGAACTGCACTTCGCGCGTTACCGTTGTATCCCGGTCCAGCACCGTGCGCAGCAGTGTGTCGTTGGCGACATTCGACATCTCGCTCACATTTTTCGTAGCGGCAAGGATCCCTTCGTCATCTTGGATCACCACATAGTCGATGCCGGCATTCTTTCCGAGATCGTTCACGAGTTTTCCGATACCGATCTGTTTCCGGAATTCCACCAGCTGGGCCGCATCGAGGTTCACCATGATCGCACCCCCTGCTCTGTGGGTGCGCCGGACCGCTACAGCAAAACGATGTCCGGCTCCGAATCTCGATTCTTTCAATCCGACGACGATCTCATTCTCATCTCCGCTCAGGATCCTGTTGAGCATGAGACGGGAATTACCATTCGGCTGCATTGCACCGAACATTGGTTCCGGTGCATGATTGGAGAGGATCTTGTTCCCTTTCTTGTTGAAAATATTCACACGGAAGATACCGTTGCGGCGGGCAATGGACGTGAGCGTCTTCGCATCAAGTTGTCCTAAACTGTCCATCAATGCGATCAGCCGTGCATTATTCAGTAGCCGTTCACTGAGCTGTGCCTCGATCTGATCGGTGGAAAGGACGATATTGGCGCTGCTGTTGGCGATGGTCCCTGCAAGCGAACGGGAATGTTCTTCAAGAACGTGGAACAGTTCCTGACGGCTTTGCTGCAGTTCGAAATAGGCAGAGGAAAGCAGCAATGCCGCAACGATGATCGTTACGGCAATGATGGTTCGCGTCTTGAGTTCTGAAAGGTATCGAAGCACTGGTATCCGTTTTCTTTATATGATGCACTGAACAACTGCTTCGATTCCGGTTATTGCCAGCTATTTCTAGAAAGGAAGCCCAAATTCAAGCGTTACGGCATTGTTCTTATAACTGTAATATGCATCATTTGAACTATTTTGAATGAAATCGACCGCCGCTTTCAGGGAGAAACCGTAATCAGAGAAATTCTTCTGAAGTCCGACATTCACATACGATCTGGTGTCGATCCGCTGTCCGGCGACATACGTTCCTGCCATATCATATGCAGCCAACGTTGAATAGAGTTTGTTTTGGACTCCTCCGGATAGCTTCAATATAACAGATTCGGAGACAAGTGCAGTCAGAGTGAGATTCGAATGGAGTCCTTCATACCCGTAGTGATCATCGAACAATTCATCATCCGAGATGAACCCGTATTCGGAGCTGAGATAGCGGGTCTGTTTTTGGATGTTCCATTGATACCGTTCGGTCAGACTCAATCCGATCTGATCCGTCAGACGTTGTCCGACCTTCACGATGCCAGTCATCTGTGTTACGCTCGGCATCAATGATGAGAGCATCCCTTTTCGCATAGAACTTCCCGACGCCGAGGGGGTGGAAGAATAGAATTTGGAACCAAGGTCCGCCTGTAATATCGCTGTTGTTGTCGGACTGAGAGCGAATGCGAAATGCTGGAAGAGTGCATGCTCCGTATAACTGAAATCCGAGAGTGAAGCGAAGGACATATTGCGTACGGTATATCCTCCTTTGGTGATCATCCAATCATTCACCATCACTTTGTAGTTCGTGAATGCAGTGTAGACCGTATGATCGAATACCGTGTATGAATCCCTGTTCATATTGGTCCCGGCATTTCCGCCGACGGTGAAGGTGTGTTCATCCCCGCTGCCGAACAGTGTGGAATATTCCAGATTGAACGAATGGAACTGATTCGTCCGTTCCAGAAGTGATGCATAATATGTGTATGATCCGGTATAGAACAGATCAAACTCCGATGTTTCACCGCTAAAGGTGTATCCGCCGTTCAGATCGAACGACGTGACGGAACTTTTCAATTGTTCAGCGTTATTATTGACGTTGTCGTCATACATTGTGCTGACCGTTGTTTGCACATTCACCTGAGCAAATGCCATTTGAATGGTCAGCAGTGATAGGATCATTTTCATTGTGGCTCGCGTTCTCATTTTTGCCGTCCTTGTTGTCGTTTTCCTGTTTGATTTCCTGTTACCGAATGATTGCCCCTGCGGAATCCCAACCCTTGTTCTCTGCTGTCGCAAATTCCGT
>JBMOHT010000280.1:0-3700 GCA_049317705.1 Bacteroidota bacterium
GATCGTCCTTATACGCGAACAATAATCGAAGGAACAGCATCAGTGTTACGATTTGAAATGATATATACGATATCTGCAGTGACTTATCGATCTTCGAATACTGATCCAATAGGTCATTATCGGTGAACATCCCCATGATGATACCGATGAACAGCAGGTAATACAATGCCTTGAACACGAAGGGGGAACGGACAGGCGCATTCACCGTGTCCGCTGTCGGCACAGCGCTGTGTTTGGTGAATAGTTTCGTTACCGCAACCGTCCAGATAAGGAACCCGGAGATGCCGATATTATATGTTACCGGTCTCGACGTGAACGACAACAGGAATATGATCATCCCAATGGCGTACCGCTCCTTGCCGGTGTAGACAAAGTACACCGACAGCAGGATCAAGACGATCGATATGGATGTGCTGAAACCGAACATGGGTCCCTGCCCTATAGTTTTTCGTAATGCCAGCGGACAGGCTCATGGATGATGCCCATCCCTTTCACCAGGGTCCGTGCAATCAACAGACCGCGCGTCTGGTTCACCTCGAACGCGATCGCCGAGACCTTGTGGTCCAGCGGCACCCACTTGGTGCCGATATAGACGTCGATGGTGTACCGGCCGGGATACAATTTCATCATGTCCATTTCGACCATGATCCGGCCGCGGATATCGGAAGAGAAATAATCATTCTTATCGTCGATCAAGGTCAGATGATAGACACCGATCCCGTATTCGTTGAAGATGTGGATGGATGCATAATACTGTACCCCCTCTTTCGCGGCCTCTGTTTCGATCTCAACGACGAACGGCTCACCCATTGAAAATTCAGAGGTCCGTTCGGATGAAAACCCGTTCCGCAAAGCAACGCTTTTAATGACCATCTCCCGGGAACCCGGCACCGGAACATCGTCGAACAGGACCGAACTAGACACCTGTTCGGAACTTTGCTTGAGGTACAGAGAGATCGCTTTATCAACATCACCGGTGAACACGAGGCTTCCTTTGTCCAGCACAAGACATTTTGACGACAATTGACGGATGGCGCCCATATTATGGCTTACCAGCAACACTGTCCTTCCGCTCTTTCCCACATCGCTCATTTTTCCGAGACATTTCTTCTGGAAATACGCATCACCGACCGCCAATACCTCGTCCACAATAAGGATGTCGGACTCTAGATTCGCGGCAACTGCGAACGCCAAACGCACATACATGCCGCTAGAATACCGTTTGACGGGCGTATCGATGAACTGGTCGATCTCGGCAAACTGCACGATCTCGTCGAATTTGCCTTTGATCTCTTTTTTGGTCATCCCTAAAATGGCACCGTTCAGATAGATATTCTCCCGTCCGGTCAGTTCCGGATGGAAACCGGTCCCTACTTCCAGAAGACTGGCGACCCGGCCGTAAATATTCACTTCTCCCGAGGTCGGTTCAACGATGTTGGAAAGAATCTTGAGCAGCGTGCTCTTCCCCGCTCCATTCCCGCCGATGATTCCCAGCACTTCACCATGCTCGATCTCAAAACTCACATCCCGCAATGCATAGAAATCATCACTGTCGCCGGCATTGGTCCGGCGATGTCCCCATCGTTTCCAGAAGAACAATGCATTGGATATGACATCACGCATCGTATCATTCCTGGATGATGACGAGCCCAGGGAGTATCGTTTCGTGATATGTGAAGCACTGATTGCTGTTTGACCCATGGAATGACTTTCGTATGCTATGTTTAAATGATATCAGCGAATTTTCGTTCAAGTCTGGCAAAGAACAAGGTTCCCCCAGCGAAGAACGATAGCCCGACCGTCGCGGAAATGAGGAACAACGGTACCGATACGACATATGACTGTAAAAAAGAGAACCGGAACCCTTCGATGATACCGACGATGGGATTCAAGGCATACAATAACCGGTACCGTTCCGGCACAATGGAGAGAGGATAGACCACCGGAGAGACATACATCCACAATTGAATGATGAACGGAACGGTATATTTGACATCCCGGTATTTCACATTCAGTGCCGAAAAGAAGTATCCGATCCCAGATGCGGTCAGGATGAGCAGTGCTAGCGGTATGACAAGGAAGAAGACCTTGAATGTGGGATAATGGGAATAATATGTCATCACGCCGAACATCATGATCAACGATACGCAGAAATCGATCAATCCAACCACGCTCATCGATGTCGGGATGATGATCCGGGGAAAGAAGACCTTAGTGATCAGACTGGAGTTATTGACCAGACTGTTTGATGAGAACGAGACGGTACTGCTGAAATAAAACCAGACCAGCAACGCGGGATAACAGAACAACGGATAGGGATAATTATCGGATGGCATTTTTGCCATCTTCCAGAAAAAGACGGAAAAAACGACCATGGAAATGAACGGCTGCAGCAAGACCCAAACAGCACCAAGGAATGTCTGCCGATACCGAACCATGATCTCTCTGTTCACCATATAATAGATAAGGTCCTTGTAAGCGTAGAACTCTCTGAAATCGATGGTACGGAATCCCTTGCGGGGAGCGATGGTTCGTTTGGTGATATTCTCTTTGGACATGGGTGATGTGATTGATGTTGTAATGATCCGGATACGATGTTATGATCTATTGAATTTCCACCGGACACCGAAGATACTGCTTCCGTTATTGTTCCTGTTTTGCATATAAAAGACAGAATAAAATTCCTGGTTATCCAACGCTATGGTCTTGGTATATCCAAGGTCTGCCGGTCCATCCGTCTCGGCAATGACCGCCGTGCTGTTGTCGTCCCATGACACACCGCCGTCGGTGCTCACAGTGATGCGGATACCATACCGGTCTTTTCTGACGGCACCGGAACTGATGAGCATCGTATCGTTGACGAACAATAAACTTGACGGTGTGACACCGATTCCGGTCCTGAGCGGGACACTCCAGGTACCTGTGCTGCCATATGAAGTGGAGTGCGACTGCCGAATTGCGTTGTCTGCATCGACCCGGAAATGGGATATCCACTTCCCGCCCGGCAGGATCGCTAATGACGGTTCATCATAGAATACCCACGTCATGTGTTCACCATATGCTTTGGACCCTGCCACTTCCGAATATCGGGACCATGTTTCGCCGTGGTCGGTCGAGCGGACGATCTCATTGAAACTGGAATCAGCTCTCTGGCGCATACCCAGATAGAACAATGTGTCGTTCTGTTCAGTGATACCGTTCGGCGAGAACACTTCCATCGTTGGTACCGGGGAGCTCCACGATCGTCCCTCATCGTCAGAATGAACAGCCTGCCCGGAATGTCCGCATGTTTTTCCGGAACAGGCAAAGGTCACTACCACGCGTCCGTTCGAAAGACGTGTTGCTGCAGGATCGCGAAGATCGGCTGCAGGCAGGCTGATCACCGTGACCGGAGTATTCCAGGAAACACCGCGATCGGTCGAATGAACACCTACGATCTTCCCGAAATCACCCAGTGCAGCATGGAATTTCCCTTCTCTCGCCACGACAAGAAGTCCGTTGTTCGGAAGACGGCAAATGCCCGGAAAACCGAAATGAGTCCCGATCGAATGCAGAATGACCTTCGTATCGATGATCGCAACGGGATTCTTCTTCTTGAGGATCTTCACAAATGTGATGTTATAGATATAGTTCCTTCCGCCGGTGTTGGCGATCGTTATGAGAGTATTGTTCAGATGGACATCCCTCTTCACCGGCATCT
>JBMOHT010000281.1:0-3662 GCA_049317705.1 Bacteroidota bacterium
GAACCGATCTTCGTGGAGAAGGCACGTTCCACATTCCCGTCCTTCATTGCAGCGAACAATTCATCAAGACTCTTCTTCTGATCGTCATCCAGTTTCTGTGATTCAGCCCAGCGTTCCACCTTATGCTGCGTGATGAATCCGCTGTGGATGCCGTCCGCAACGTCGTTCAGCGAGTACGCAACATCGTCGGACCAGTCCATGATCTGACATTCGATGCTCCGGAAGTAATCGCGCGTCTTCCCCGCTTCCATCTGCTGTGTCAGGTCGATACCGTCGAACACGAAATCAAGATACTGCTTTTGCTCGTTGTATATGAAATGATTCTTCGGATTCTCCAGTTCGCTGAACAATGTCTTGTATTTTAAAACGCCGTCCAGGAATGCGCGGGTGGGATTCATCCCTTTGCGCGAAACCTTATCCGAATACACCGTTTCCGTCAGCAGCCGCAATGTCTGCGCATTTCCTTCGAATCCGCCGAACGGTTTCATCACATTGTGGAGCGTCCTTTCACCGGCGTGACCGAACGGAGGATGACCGAGATCGTGAGAAAGGCAGATCGCTTCCACGAGATTCGAATCGATGAAGAACGTATCCGAAAAGAACGGACTCTTCCTCAGCAGGTATGTACAGATTGCCCGGCCGATCTGTGCCACTTCCAACGAGTGCGTAAGACGCGTGCGGTAGAAATCGTACTCGCCCGAAAGGAAGACCTGCGTCTTCGCCTGTAGTCTGCGGAAACTCGCCGTGTGGATGATGCGGTCGCGGTCCTGCTCGAATGGAGTGCGGTAGTCACCGTGTCTTTCTTCTTCACGACACTGCACATCAAAAGAATTGTAGAATGTGTTGTTCATAATGAAAAAAATTATTGAGGTATTAGGTACTGGGTATTAGGCATTAGGTAAGTGACTTAGGATTCGGGCTTTTGCTTATAGCTAACACCTAATACCTAACATCTATCGTATTCTTGATACAAAAAATTTCAGGCTCTTCCTTATAGCCAACACCTAATCCCTAACACCTGCTCCTACACCGATTGTGCTCTATTCCTTAATTGAATCCTCGCCACAAAGAATGTTGTCGGCACCGTGATCAGCAGAATTCCTGCGATCGTCTCGATACTGAAGGAACGGTTCCACACAACAATGTCGAAGATGGTAGCGAATGCGACCTGTGCCAATCCGACGGTGGAATTCTGAGCCGGATTTCCCAGCATGTAGGCGCGCGTCATGGCAAGCTGTGCCACTGTTCCGGTAAGTCCGATACCGAACAGTTCTCCAATCACCGGCCAGGTATATTTGGATGCATCTAGCAGATACGGAAGCGCCGGGATCAGGACGATGAATGTGATGATACTCGCCACTCCCGTAAAGTGCGCAACGATGGTCGTCGGATGGATATTCTTAATTCTATGGAGATTATAGACGGCGATCGCCGCAAAGAGCGCCTGGATGATGCCGACGATGATGGCGAAATTTCCCTGATCAAAATGCGGTTGCTGGATGAAATAGACTCCCGCGATACCGCATAAGATAGAGATAAGTACCGAGCGCGGCACGGACTGATTCCCGTAGAACGCGATGATGAGCGCCATCCAGATCGGAACGAGGTTCGTCAGCGACGTCGCTTCCGCCAGCGGAAGGTTCGCGAAGACGTAGAATGTGCAGAGAATGGAAAGTGAACCGATGACGCTTCTCCACCATAACGTGGAAGGAGCACTAAAAAATATGAGAGGCTTCTTCGTCGCGAATGCGAGTCCGACCACAAAGATGAAGTTGATGAACGCCCGCGCGAATCCGGTGATGCGCCAGTCGAAGGTCTCCTTGAGCGAATGCGTGAACGCTCCCATCAGAGCGAAGCAGAACGCGCTGAAGAGCATCCAGCCGAGTGCGGATATTTTTTTTTGGAAGAACATCACACTAATTGATAAGGGATAATGGATAGTTGATAATTATTAGTTCCAGAGCTTTGCTGTTCATCATCCATTATCAACTATCAATTATCCATTACGATCTAACCGATCTCCGAGGAAAGTTTTTCCCACTCACTCATTAACTCATTCAGCTTCTTCGTTGCCGCATCATACTCCGCAGAGATCGTCTTCGCTTTCAGAGGATGCTTGATGAACTCTTCACTCGCCATCTTCTTTTCAAGTCCGGCTTTCTGCTCCTCGGCGTACGCAATATCCTTCTCCACCTGCTCCAGGCGTTTCTTCAGTTGATGAAGATTCTTCTTCGGCTTCTCCGGTTCGGGTTCACTTTTCCCTTTGGACTTTTGACTTTCTTCTGCTCTTACATTGGATGCTGCTTTGTCCGCACTCCGTTTCTCCGCCTTCACTTGTCCGATATCCGCGTTCAACTGCTTCTTTTCCGTTTTCTTTTTCGCAATATAGTCGCTGACATTTCCCAAATATGTCCGGACCGCCCCGTTCGGCGAGATCTCGAGCACTTTGTTGACGATAATGTCCAGGAATGCGCGGTCATGCGATACGATCAGATACGTTCCGTCGAATTCCTTCAGCGCTTCCTGCAGCACGTTCTTGGAACGCATGTCCAGATGGTTCGTCGGTTCGTCCATGATCAGGAAATTTGCGGGAGCAAGGAGCATCTTCGCAAGAGCGAGACGGCTCTTCTCTCCGCCGGAAAGGACTTTCACTTTTTTGAAGACATCATCCCCTTTGAAGAGGAATGAACCGAGAATGGCACGCAGTCTTGTGCGTATCTCTCCGTCTGCTACTTCGTCGACGGTTTGCAAAACTTCTTTGTTCGGATTCAGCTCGTCCGCCTGATGTTGCGCGAAATACGAGACGATCACATTGTATCCTTCGATCCTCTCGCCGCCCTGATATGCTTCCACACCCGCTGCAATTTTAGAGATGGTCGATTTTCCCGCACCATTCACGCCGACGATGGCGATCCTGTCCCCTCGCTCTATCGTATAGGTAAGATCTTCGTAGACGACCTTCGTATCGTTCCCATTCGCGGCCGGATATTCTTTATGGATGTTCTTCAGTTCCATCACCACGCGTCCGCTGGACTGGGCTGTGGGGAAATGGAAATGGATCTCATCCTCTTCATCCTCGATCTCGATCAGTTCCACTTTTTCCATCTGACGCACGCGGCTCTGCACCTGACGCGCTTTGCTCGCCTTGTAGCGGAATCGGTCGATGAATTCCTGCGTTTGTTTCAGCTGCGATTCCTGATTCTTCTTCTGGTTGATCGCCTGTTCCTTGCGGATGAGCCGTTCCGTTTCGTAGAAGGAATAATTTCCCGCATAGATATGCATGCTGCCGAGCGAGAGAGCGAAGGTCTTCTTCGTGAGCGAATCCAGGAACGCGCGGTCATGCGAAATGAGCATGATGGCACCGTTGTAGTTACGAAGATAATCTTCCAGCCACTGCAGTGATTCGATATCCAGATGGTTCGTCGGTTCGTCCAGCAGCAGCACTGAAGGTTCTTTCAGCAATAGTTTCGCCAGGGCGATACGCATCTGCCAGCCGCCGCTGAATGCGCGGACGTTCTTTTCCATATCGGGCATGGTGAAGCCGAGACCCATCAGCACTGTTTCGATCTTCGATTTCAGCCGGAATGCATCCGCTTCTTCCTGCTTATGCTGCAGTTCGCCGATGATCTCCAGCAGTTCAAGATACTCTTCGCTCGTATGGT
>JBMOHT010000282.1:0-3650 GCA_049317705.1 Bacteroidota bacterium
GCTCGCTCACCATGACTGGTAATTTCCTATATTTTTTCGTATCCGTGGAAATCCGCCTGATCCGTGTTCTATTGCCATGGACACAATTGGGACGTTCTGGTAGGGCGTCCCTATAATAATTATCCGTGTATATCCGCCGAATCCGTCTGATCCGTGTTCTATCAGAAAAATGTCCGCAAAGAACCGCAAAGAATTACGGGACATCCTGATAGGATGTCCCTACATCTTTTTGCTGTGTGTAAAATTATTTGCTGATATATTGGACGGACTGCCGTCCGTCCCTACAATAATTATCCGTGTATATCCGCCGAATCCGTCTGATCCCTGCCCGCCGTCTTTGTTGCGGGCGCGTTCTATTGGCACGCTGTTGTAATCAGAGAAAATAATCAGTACACTTTTTCTGTAGAATAATTTTAGGACACGCTCATGCCGTATCTTCCCTCATCATCCCGTTATCAATCCATGCAGTACCGCCGCTGCGGCAGAAGCGGCATCAAACTTCCCGCTATCTCCCTCGGACTTTGGCACAACTTCGGTGATGTGGATGACTTTGAGAATGCGCGGAGGATCATCCATCTCGCGTTTGATAGCGGCATCACTCATTTCGATCTCGCCAACAATTACGGTCCTTCACCCGGTTCCGCCGAAACGAATTTCGGGAAGATCCTGAAGCAGGACCTGCTCGGCCACCGCGACGAACTTATCATCAGTACCAAGGCGGGATATTACATGTGGGAAGGTCCGTACGGCGAGTGGGGCTCCAAAAAATATCTCGTAGCGAGTCTCGATCAGAGTCTGAAGCGCATGGGACTCGATTATGTGGACATCTTCTATTCCCATCGTCCCGATCCAGACACGCCGCTGGAAGAGACCATGGCCGCACTCGATCTGATCGTGCGTCAGGGAAAAGCGCTCTACGTCGGCATCTCCAATTACCGGAACGATGATGCAGCAAAAGCGATCTCCATCCTGAAGGAACTCGGAACACCGTGTCTCATCCATCAGCCGAAGTATTCCATGTTCGAACGGTGGGTGGAAGGTGGACTGCTGAACATTCTTGAGCAGAACGGTGTCGGCTGTATTCCCTTCTCCCCGCTTGCACAGGGACTCCTCACGAACCGATATCTGAACGGCGTCCCCTCCGATTCGCGCGCCGGCAAACCGCACGGCTTCCTGAAAAAAGACCAGATCACCGACGACAAACTGCAGAAGATCCGCCGGCTGAATGATGTAGCAGTGAAGCGCGGACAATCCCTCGCACAAATGGCGCTTGCGTGGCTGCTGAAGGATCCGCGCATCACATCCGTGCTGATCGGCGCAAGCAAACCCGAACAATTATCCGATTCATTGAAATCATTGGAGAATATCTCATTCAGCGACGGTGAGCTTAAGGAGATCGAGACCATTTTGAAATAGTGTCTCCTGTTTCCACGAACATGTTGGAATTACGAGAAGGAATATGAATGGCTGGCAAGTATTAATGCTCTCTCATCTTCTTCCCGTTGCTATAATCTTCCATTGTGTTTACATTCGTTGACATAATTGTCCCTGAACATCACGATGTCCATTCTATAGCATGGAATCTCCGCAACCCGATCTGCAGACACTCTACGAACGGCTCCGCGAAAGCGAGGAGAAATACCGCCGTTTCGTTGAGAATGCCGCCGATATTATCTACAGAACGGACGGCGAAGGACGGTTCATCTATGTGAATCCCGTCGGCCGGCGCATCTTCGGTTATTCCGAGCAGGAATTCACGGGAAAACATTATCTGGAGCTCTTCCATGCCGACTTCAGGAACAAAGCCCGTCAATTCTACGCCACGCAGTTCTTCAACGGACAGTTCACCAGTTATCTCGAATTCCCCGCCGTAAGCAGCGAAGGAAAACAATTCTGGCTCGGACAGAATGTACAGCCGCTCATGGAGGAGGGTCAGATCATCGGCTTTCAGGCGGTGGCGCGCGATATTACGGACCGGGTCCACGCCGAAGAAGCGATGCGCAAATCCGAAGAGGAAGTACGGAAACTCAACGCCGAACTGGAACAGCGCGTGATCGAACGGACCGCACAGCTGGAGAACGCCAACCGCGAACTGGAAGCGTTCAGTTATTCCGTTTCGCACGATCTGCGCGCACCGCTGCTGACGATCAATGGATTCTCCCATTTCCTCGGCGAACATCTCGGCGAGAAGCTGGACGAAGAAGGGAAACGACTCCTCACCGTCATCCGCTCGAACACGCAGATGATGCAGAATCTCGTCTCCGCGCTGCTGATGCTCTCCAAAACGAACAAGAAAGAACTGGAAATGACCACGATCGATATGACATCGCTCGCTGAAGAGACCTATCAGGAGATCGCGTCGCCGGATGTGATGAAGAGGATCCATATCGAATTCCCGGCGATGCCGCAGGTGCTCGGGGACAAACTGCTGATGCGCCAGGTGTGGAGCAATTTGCTTTCCAATGCGATTAAATTTACCTTAGCGAAAGATGAACGGACGATCGCCATCGGCGGAACTACAGAAGAGAACCGAACGGTCTATTTTGTGAAGGATTCCGGTGCAGGATTCGATATGAAGGATGTCGGGAAATTGTTCGGCGTCTTCTCCCGTCTGCATACTGATGAGCAGTTCGAAGGGACCGGCGTGGGACTTTCCATTGTGCGGAGAGTGATCCACCGCCATCACGGCGATGTGTGGGCAGAAGGCGAACCGGGAAAGGGAGCAACGTTCTATTTCTCCCTGCCGGCGAAAGTATAGAATTTATGTCATCTCGAGTCCCGCTATGTGGGACGAGAGATCCGAAATAAAGATCAGATTCCTCGTCCGGATAACAGCAATATCAACGTTGGGACTCAGAATACCATAATAATATTCTGAACTATATTTCATTCGTAATAGAAAGGGGACCTATCATGTCAGATCAAAAAGTAAATATCCTTCTTGTTGAGGACAATCCTCATCACGGAGAGCTTGCCATGCGGGCGCTGAAGATGCACAATCTTGCCGAGAATTTCTTTTGGGTAAAGAACGGCGAGGACGCACTTGATTTTCTTTTCTGCCGCGGAGAGTTCGCACTGCGGAAGATCGAGAACAAACCGAAAGTGATCTTTCTGGACCTGAAACTTCCCAAGAAGAGCGGTCTCGATGTGCTGAAAGAGATCCGCGCGGATGAACAGACAAAGGATATTCCCGTTGTCATGCTCACCACTTCACGCGAAGAGAAAGATATCGTTGAAGGACAGAATCTTGGACTGAACGGCTATGTCGTGAAACCGGATGATTTCGAGAAGTTCGCCGAAGCGATCCGTAACATCGGATACTATTGGCTCGTGCTGAATCAGCTGCCGAAGAAATAAGCGAACGAGATCTCTACAAATTCACCCCAAGCTGTGTCATTTCGAACGAGCCCGCACCTTTTACGGCTCGGCGAAGTGAGAAGTCTTTTTTTCGTTCAGATTTCCCCGCCTGACCAGTTTCATTGTTTTAGAGTCAGTCGGGCAGGTCATCCCGCAAAGTAAAAATATTATAGCGTGATACGAAATGACACGCAATGATGTTGTTCCACCATCTCTTTCGCAATACTCTGATAAACCCCTGCCCGCCAAACAATCGCGGGCAGTTCTTTTTTAATTGACCCTCTTCTCATGAA
>JBMOHT010000283.1:0-3602 GCA_049317705.1 Bacteroidota bacterium
GCCGCGCCCCGCTACTATGACGCTGTCGGAAAGATCACCTACGACATCGATCAGAGCAACCGCATCAGTCTTGTCGGCTTCTATTATATAGATCAGATCGACAAAGCCGGTTCGTCGAAAGAATCGTCCGCCATGAGTAAATATGAATATCTCGCGCGGGATGATTATGGTTCGGCGTTCGGATTGAATTGGCGTTCATTATTATCACAGCATGCATTTTTGATGACGACACTTTCTGCCACCGGAAACGGCTGGACGACAAAACAAGGAACGGCTGCAAACCGTGCACTCCGCGGCGAAGATATTCTTGAAGAAGAGTATATGCTCAAGTCCGAGTTGACCTATCAATTCTCCCCCGCGCTGAACGTAAAATTCGGCGTGATGGGGAAAGCGATCGATTCCAAGAATATCACCTGGACACCCGAAGATACTACACGGAACGGAACGATCGTTCCGGCGACCACCATCTCATTCAAACCAAACACTACATCCAAAGTAGCTGCATATCTGCAATCATCATACACCATCGCGAAACCGTTGACGGTCTCCGCCGGACTCCGGTACGATCAATTCGCGATGACGAACGAAGTGGTGATCAGTCCGCGTCTGTCTCTTTCCTACAAATTCATTGAATCGACTTCGCTGAATCTTGCCTGGGGAAAATTCGAACAGACACCCGCCAGCTATCAGATCTCTCCCGATCCGCGGAATCTTTCACTCAACAGCAGCAAGGCGATCCATTACGTTGCGGGGATCGAACACCGTCTTGCCGATGATACGCGCATCACCATTGAAGGATATCAGAAGGATATCCACGATGTGATCGTCGATCCGGACAGCTCGAATCTTCTGCTCAATACCGGCAGCGGATATGCGCGCGGAATAGAATTCTCGCTGCAGAAAAAATTCACGAATGGATTTGTCGGAAGTGCATCATACTCCTACTCCATCTCCCGCCGGCAGGATAATTCTTCCTCCGCCGAATATGATTTTGAATATGACCGTCCTCATATCGTGAACCTGATTGCAGGAATGGAACTCGGTGAAGGTTGGCAGATCGGCGCAAAGTTCCAGTTCGCTTCCGGAAATCCGTACACGCCGGTCGCCGGTGTGGTGAAAAAAGGAGGAGTATTCTATCTCGTGGACGGTCCGACGAATTCTGCGCGATATCCCGATTTTCATAAATTGGATATTCGAGTGGACAAACAGTTCATCCTTGCCGGCTGGTCCATCACCGCGTATCTCGATCTGTGGAATGTTTATGCCCGCGAGAATATCATGTCGTACAACTACAAAGCGGACGTGAACGGGAACATCGTCATGACCCCAAAATATGATTTCGGCGTGATGCCGATCGTTGGAGTGACGGCGAAGTTCTAGTGTGCATTCATTCAGGCGAACGCCGGAATCTAGAAATTGAAAGTAAGCCGACGAAACCCTTATGTGAAGTTTGCAGTATTAGATTCGGTTCTTAACCTGAAGTTGGAGAACATCCGTAGGAATATTATGCGGATGGACTCCGACATCTTTTCTCTCCGCTGTATTCTCACCCCTTCTCTCGCTATATTTCGGAATGATCAACGGCTCATCTCATTTTTCCGTCAACGGAACGACCATCCATTATTCCATTTTAGGGAACGGCGCTCCTCTGCTCATCACTCCCGTCACTTGGGGAGTGGACGGCCACCGATGGACCACACTCGATGCACTTGCCGAACATTTCACACTCATCCGCTTGAACCCGCGCGGTACCGGCGGCTCAGGTGCTGTCACTGATAAATCTGAATATGGAATTCCCGTGCTTGTCGAGGATATTGAAGCGCTGCGGAAGCATCTCGGCATTGAACGATTGAATGTGATGGGACAATCCGCCGGAGGATGGACGGCACTCGAATACGCGCTTGCGCATCAGTCCGTGATCGATCACCTCATCATTGTCTGTTCTGCACCGACGGGAAAATTCCACAAGAACACGTTCCGCGATCCCCAGCATCCGCTCTATCCGCAGTTCGAAAAGATCTCGCAGGAGGTCCGCTCCCTTCCCGCGGCCGAGAGAGTGAAGGCATTCAACCGCGCGGTCTATCAATTTGATGTGCAGACGGATGACGCACGGCGGACCATCGATCGTATCTTTGCAGATGCGGAATTCAACGCGCAGAGGAACCAGTTCTTCGTGATGAATGAACTGAATCGTTACAATGTTACGGACCGGCTCCATGAAATAACCATACCGACATTGGTGATCGGCGGGAAACATGATGCGCATGTCGCACCCGAGTGGAGCGAAGTGATCGCGAAAAATATTCCGAACTCGCGATTGCAGATGATGCAGCACTCGGGACATTTTCCGTGGCTGGATGAACCGGCACTCTTTTTTGAACTTATAACCGCTTTTTTGCTATAATAGCACACGGATAACACGGAAAGAATGGATTCTCACAGATAAAGTGGAATAAATGTCATTCCCGCGTAATTCTGGCAGGAATCCTTTTATTGATCCCCGATAGAAGCACTCGAGGATGACACATTTTGTTAAACCAATATTTTCCCATTCGGAAGAATATGAAAATTACATCACTTATTTTGTCGTTTATTCTCACCTCTTCTCTTTTCTCGCAAACATATGAACTGCCGGTGTCGTGGAAACTCATCACACACGACAGCATTCAATTTGCGGAGCCGGATTATGATGACGAACATTGGTCCACCGTTTCGGTGCCGGGACAGTGGGAAACGCAGGGATTTGCGAATTATGACGGCTACGCGTGGTACCGTGTCAGTTTTACACTTCCCGCAAAAGCATTGAAAGAAGAATTGTATCTTCTGCTCGGAAAGATCGACGACGTGGATGACACTTTCCTGAACGGTATTCCGGTCGGTTCGATGGGAAAATTTCCGCCGAAGGACGAGTCTGCATGGAACCAGCAGCGCATCTACAAACTCACACCGCGGGCGTTGAGAACGCACAATACGCTCGCCATACGAGTGTACGACGGCGGCGCGCCCGGCGGCATCATCGGCGGACTGATCGGTCTTTACACGAAAAAAGCATATATGGATGAGATGTATCTCAGTCCGGCTCCGAAGAAATCATATACTAAACTGACCACAAGCAACGGACTCATCGCCGCAGTCTATGACGATAAGACGAACCGCATCGAGAACGCCATGCCGCACATCTTCCAGGCGTACGATTCATCGCATTCCGTCCGTGCATTCGCTTTCGGTATCCGTCCAAACACCGCTGAACGGCCTTCTTCCGTCCGCTACGAAGCGAACACACACGTGATCCATGCTCAATACAAACATCTCTCCATCGATTATTTCGCACCGTTCACTACGCAGGAGAAGATCCTGTATGCTGTCGTCCGCGGAAACGAAAAGGATATTGCATCATTCACATTCGAATCACACGCCGGAGCGGGAGAATTGCTGCAGAAGAATGCTGCACGAAAGAATGAACGGTATTTCCTTTTTTCATTCAACGATTCTCTTCACAACAATGCGGACGCAATTCGGCTGGCAGCGGAACGGATATCATCGTCAACGACCTCGCTAATTGATGATGAACTTCACTTCATGAAGAAGATATTTTCATTCGC
>JBMOHT010000284.1:0-3586 GCA_049317705.1 Bacteroidota bacterium
AATTAACGTTCCGGCTGTTCTTGCATCACTTTCTGCTGTTCAGTTTCGAGAGCAGGCGCAGGATCTCGATGTAGAGCCAGATCAATGTCACCATCAGTCCGAACGCAGCATACCATTCCATATATTTCGGTGCGCCCATTTCCGCTCCCTTTTCGATGAAATCGAAATCGAGGACGAGGTTAAGTGCGGCGATCACCACCACCACAAGACTGAATCCGATGCCGATGAGTCCATTCTCATGAATGTAGGGAATAGCGATGCCGAAGAAACCGAGGATCCATCCGAGCATATAGATCAGCGCGATGCCGCCGGTCGCGGCGAAGATGCCGAGTTTGAAATTCTCTGTTGCTTTGATCATTCCGGATTTGTAGGCGATCAACAAACACCCGGCGGTACCGAATGTGAGTGCCACGGCCTGAATAACGATACCGGGGTACATTGATTCAAGAATAACGGAAATTCCGCCGAGCGCGAAACCTTCCAGAATCGCATACAGCGGAGCTGTGACTGCGGACCATTCTTTCTTGAAGATTGTGACGAACGAAACGATCAGTCCGCCGATGACACCGACCATCATCCACATGGTGACAGAAGGGTCCTGTTCCAAAAAGAGATTCCAAGTATACGCTGCTCCGGCGATCAGCAGCAATAGCATCATGCCGGCTTTGTTGACGGTTCCCTGCAGCGTCATAGTGTCGGCGTATTGACCGAAACCGGTCTGCTGGAATGTTTTATCGTTCAATGCGGGATTTGCTGTGCGCATCATAGTGTTTGTTCCTCCTTATTAACGTAGTAAGATCATCTTTTTAGTTTGTGTTGAACTTTTTGTTGCCAGACGGTAGAAATATGTTCCGCTTGCCGCATCGTCATCTCCGTCGTTCCTGCCGTCCCACGAGACGGTGAATGTCCCTTTCTTTACGTCGTCCGAAAAGATCGTCCGGATAAGACGGCCGCCGATATCATAAACACCGATCGTTGCATGTCCTTCCTCCGGGATCGAGAACTCGATGGAGGTGTTCGGATTGAACGGATTCGGAAAATTTTGCTGCAGACTGGCTGAAACCGGAACTGCTGCCGCATGCGGTCCGACACCGAGTGATGTACCGGGGGAGTATTTCCACACACCGGCTCCGGAAACAACCATCAGCGAATCATTGATCTTCCGGAAACGGTTCAGACTGTTGCCGATGGTAAGCGATGTCCATGTCTCTCCGCCGTCCGTTGTTTGTTTCGGTGCGAGCGATGTTCCGCCGGCCCAGCCGAGTGTATCGTTCAGAAAGCCGATCCCCTGCACAAAGTATCCTGTATTGGAGAACAATTTTTGATTCCAGGTCGTTCCACCGTCCGTCGTCTTTAGGACGAAGACGGGGGAGAGATTATTGTTCCGCTGAAGACTCACGTACCCGATCTTCCGTGACGGGAAGTTGATCTTCCACGCCCATTCGTTCGTCCGCGTGCTGACGTAGACCGTATCCCAAGACTCGCCGGCATCGGTTGTGCCGAGAATGATGGCGCGGGAAAGTTCATGCGTGATGTGTGTGAGACCGACGATCATGCCGGTGTCCTTCGAGAAGAATTTCACGTCGATCAGTCCCGCCGCATAGCCGTTCATATCTTTCGCGGTCCATGTGGCACCCCGGTCCGTCGTTTTATAGAACCACGCCGGTCCGCGCACGCGTCCCACGGCGTAGATCGTGGAGTCATTGAAGATCTGCATGCCGCAGAAACCGCGGCGGATATTCTTGCTGTTGAGTGCGTTGACCGGAGCCCAGTTCGTGCCGCCGTTCGTTGTGCGGTAGAGGATCACCGTATCTTTGGAATCGTTCGGGTGACCGACGCTGTCCCCCCAGCCGAGTGCGCCGGCATAACCGTTGAGCGAATCGAAGAATCCGATGGAGCGGAAATGTGTATAGTTCGTTTTGTCCAGAAGTTTCGTCCACGTCACACCGCCGTCCGTCGTCTTATGGATCTGTCCGATACCGTTGGCAACCCAGCCGAGCGTCGGATTCAGAAAACAGATATCGTTGATGCGTGAGGCATTCAGCGTGTAATTGAAATTCGTTTTTTTCCACGAGAGCGGCTGCTGTGCTGCTGCGACGGAGACAAGAAAAAGAAGCAGTGCAGCGCGGAGAATGATATTCATATGATTGGTGGTCAATACCGTGAAAAAAGACTGAATGGACGTTCTCAGAGTACCGAAAATTAATTTCTTATTCAACCGCTTGCCATCGATTAAAAATTATCTTATACTCGCTTCAGCATTAACCCACAATTCTTTCAATCTATTTACAGGAGTTCTCATGAATAAAATGTTCAAACAGATCGTTGTTGCTATGCTCATCGCGACGATGGCGTTGATGTCCGTCGGATGCTACGGTTCCTTCAATCTTACCAAAAAAGTCTATAATTGGAATGGATCCCTCGGCAACAAATGGGTGGTTGAACTTGTGTTCCTCGCTGCATACGTCGTTCCGGTGTATGGAATTGCCGGCTTCATCGATGCTGTGATCCTGAACTCCATTGAATTCTGGACCGGCAGCAATCCTGTCGCTTCGAATGTGAAATCCGACGACGGAACGACCGTTGCCTTCAACAAAGAGAAGAATGAAATGACCGTCTCGTATGCCGGCAAAACATTCATCATCACCCGCGAAGAAGGTAAATCCATCGTGAAAGATGCCGAAGGAAATGTTCTGGCATCAGCGGTGAGCGATGCGAACGGCAACATGAACGTTGTCGATGCAAAAGGGAATGTTCTGAGCAGCTACAACAGCGCAGAGGTCTCTGCAATGCTCGCAGCGAAATAAGGAAAGAGTTGTTTCGGAAAAGGAGAGCTGATGTTCAGTTCTCCTTTTTCATTTTAAATGCTGTATACCCCAGCACCGCCCATCCGGACAGGAAACAGAATCCGCCGAGCGGTGTGATCATACCGAAGGAACGGTTCTCCGTCAACGCCAGCACATACAGACTCCCGCTGAACAGAATGATCCCCAGACCGAACAGTCGTCCCGCCGTATCCGCGGAGGAATGTTCATCTGCCAACAATGATGTAAGGATGATGGCGAAGGCATGATACATATGGTAACGAACAGCAGTTTCGAATACGGCAAGCATGTCCGGAGCGAGGATCTGTTTCAGTCCATGCGCACCGAATGCGCCGAGCGCAACACCGAAGAACGCGAACAGTGAGCCGAGAAGAAGAAGGGAACGTTTCATAGGAGGGGAAAAATAATGATCGTGAAAAGTTTAGAATGTTTAAGCACCGTGACTTCGCAAGTCATTTCGAACGAGCTGTGTATCTTTTATCGCTCGGCGAGTGAGAAATCTGGCGTCACCATTAGATTTCTCATCCCGGAAACTGAAAAATATGGCGGGATTCGAAACGACATGATCTGAATTTTTAATACCATCGTTTTAGAATCTTGTAATCTTGCAATCATGTAATTCAGCAATCCTAAATTTTTTCCATTACAACATCCCGCTCTGCTTCCTCACCAGCCACTCCGCTCCGAACAAAAGGATGATCACCGCAAGGAACGAGGGAAGATTCCACAGCTGATATTCCCGTGTGTGCATCTGTTCCTGA
>JBMOHT010000285.1:0-3584 GCA_049317705.1 Bacteroidota bacterium
CGGGAAAAAAGATCCCATCGGCAGAATTTCTTTACTGGACAGATCCTTCTGACGGTGATCATTTGCGTATTCGGAACGGCGCAAGTGAATACCGAAGCGATCGCAAATTTCTATACAACACTTTCCGTAAAGTCATTTCAATCCGTTAATGGATTCCACTCATTCGTCAGCGGTACGTTCTCGCCGTATCAATCTCACCGGAGCGGTGAATCTCGGGATTCCGCCTTTGTTGTCCGGACTGCCGGCGGCGATGCCGAGATCTCATGGAGAACGTATCCTGTTCCTCAAAAAATAACTTCTGATTCCATCACATTCATCTGGGCTTGCGGATTCGGCAATAATCTTGGACATGAATGGTTCGATCTGTCCATTAATGATTCTATCCGAATTCCATTTTGTACTGTTGATGACGGATATTGGTCCGTTACTGCGAAGAATGGCATGCGTCTATCCTTCACAGCTGTATCACAAAATACGTATGGTGCTAATTTGGGTTATATGACCTTGACGGTGAATCGGTCATTGATCAAGAGCACGCAGCCGTACACCATCACTATAAAAGGCCGGCTGATCGATCGGGAGATCTGGTATCGGGTATTTCCGTACGCCGATCTTTTAGAGCATGCCCGCAAAAAAGAATCGAAGACAATCTATTCATCGTTTTCATTCATTCACATGGGGGATGCAGTTTACACCGGCTATGTTCCCAAGAGTCTCTCCGGAAGAAAAATTGAGTTCTTCACCAATAATGTTTTGACTACCGAATGTCCTCTTCGTCCCGCTGGAATTCTGAACTATGGGAAGATCACGATCCCGCGCTCAGAACAGCCGTCGAATTCCCGTGTTACGCTGATAAAACTTGGCGGAACGATCGTGGATTCCATCGACTGGAAAAAGATCAGTGATGAACGGGTCCATGCTTTCATGAATGAAGAATTGGTATGTGACCGATACGTATTCCGTTCCGGAGAATTCCCCAAAGTGCATTGGAAGAATGAGATCATGGTGGAGAATCAATTGGGTAAATTCTCACTGATCGTCACTTTCTATAATAAGGACTTTCAAGAAGTGACCAGTGCTAATTCTGTCGGCCGATACGGCGCTGTGATCGAATGTTCTACAGCATCAGGATTCACGGTGAAACGATATATAACACTCTTTTGTTCGGATGCAGAGTTCGATGATTACAGCCAGAATCTTCCGATACGGTTGAATCGATTACCGCAATATGGTATCAACGCTGCTCAGTGGGAAGCGTACGAAAATAATTCAGAGAAATATTCGTTCGGCGATATGAAGATGTTCCCGAAGAATTCATCTGATGCCGCAGTGTTTCTTGCCGGACTGCACGAGCTTTCGGCGGAGCGAACTACGGCAGAAACTCCGCGGGTGATCGACCGGCAATGGTGGATCACATTAAAAGGGAAACTCGACGGGAGCAATTCACGAACCATAGAATTAAAACAGGACCCCAAACAAAATAATATAGTCTCACCCCTTGTGGTCGACTCATCATCATCCAAGATATTGACGAAGACTGAAGAAGTTGAGAAACTGCGCGAAATTTGCCGTTCATGGGCGGCAAAGGGAGGCGTTCCCCATGTAACGTTGGTCGTCCATAAAGGAAAGATCATTTTTTACGAAGCCTTCGGCAACGACGAAGCCGGGAGACCGATCGACAAGCGGTCCCAACAATGGATGGCATCGATCACAAAACTTTTGAGCGGCACATTGATGATGAAATTCGTGGATCAAGGATTGATCGATCTGGATGCCCCTGTCAGCCGCTATCTGCCTGAATTGAGCGGACCGATGAACGACCGATTGACTGTCCGCCATTTGTTCACCCACTTGAGCGGTCTTCAAAGCGCCGGCGAATGGGCATCGGACTGGAATGTATCACTGGAGAATCAGGTCTCGCAAATGCTTCCGACCGTTGAAGTCGGAACAACATTTTCCTACAATAGGGTCGGTTATGCTATAGCGGGAAAAATTATGGAGCGATTGACGGGGCGATCTGTGCCGTATCTTTTCTCGGAACAATTATTTGAACCGTTGGGAATGACAAGTGCATTTGCCGATAATACGTACGGCGGACTATATTGTTCTGCGGAAGATCTTGCCAAATTTGCTCAAATGCTGTTGAACCGCGGTGCCTACAACGGTCGCCGTTTCTTCTCCGAACAGTCATTCGGTGCAATGCTGCCGAAAAAATTACCGGTCGGTGACCGACGGTGGGGGATAGGAACGTCACCGATGGATGAGAATGGTTTAAGCGATGCAGCATTCGGCCACGGCGCGGCATCCGGTTCGGTACTGCGGATCGATCCGAAGAACGATCTGATCATTATCTCGGCACGGAGTTCGGTCGGTCGGTTCCATGATGACTTTGAACGAAAACTCATTCGTCAATGCGTTTCGTTGATACAATAAGAATGAAATATTTGTGAATCAGAAAAAGAGATCTGCCAATAAATTGTATTCGAAGAATGAACTCGGACAGATCCAGCTTTTGTCTCCGGTGATCATTCTTGTCACTGTCTTTTCACTCGTCCCGCTTCTTCGAGGCATCTATCTCGGTTTCACGGATTACCGTCTCGGTGACGCGATCACATTCAACGGCATCGACAATTACATTCAGTTGTTCCAGGATGATTTCTTCTGGAATTCGTTCAGGATCGGAATGGTGTGGACGTTCATTGTCACTGCATTGCAGGTCGGACTCGGTCTGGGACTCGCTTTGTTGCTTAATACCAAGGTCCGTTTTGTCTCTTTCTATACGATCCTCATCCTGATCCCATGGGCCACGCCGCCGATCATCCGCGGAATTCTGTGGAGACAGACGTATGAACCCAACACCGGCGCGTTGAATGTTCTGCTGACAAATGCAGGGATCATCTCCGCACCGGTCAATTGGCTTTCGAATTTTGAATATGTCATCCCTGCGGTGATCGTTGCCGGAGTATGGGGAGAGATCTCGAAAGCGGCGATCTTCCTGCTTGCAGGATTACAGACGATCTCAGCCGATCTGTATGAGGCAAGCACGATCGACGGTGCGGGAATGTGGGACCAATTCCGGAATATCACTCTTCCCGTTCTTCGTCCGGTTCTCGCGGCGATCATCTCACTGACATTCATGTGGAACTTCAATACGTTCGGAATCGTGTGGGTGTTGACGCAGGGAGGACCGGGCGGAATGACAAGACTGCCGATGCTTGCTGCGTATGAAGAAGGATTCAAATACGGATATATCGGTTATGCCGCTGCTATCGGTAACGTTATGGTGATCATCCTTTCATTGATGCTGTTCATGTATCTTCGTGTACAGCTGCGCGAAAGGAATGAAGCATGAAAACGATGAAGGCATCATCCCAATTGTGGATCCACGGACTGATCATTCTGTATCTGCTCTTTCTGATCTTTCCGCTTGTGTGGGTCTTCGCCAGTTCATTGAAATCGACGCAGGAGTTGTATTCGGGACTTCCGACGTTGCTGCCCCAGCATATCACGTTCGAACATTACCGTTCCGTCATCAACGGACAGCAGATATTCCGCAGCATGTGGAACAGTCTGATCGTCGGAGT
>JBMOHT010000286.1:0-3583 GCA_049317705.1 Bacteroidota bacterium
TTCAGACGTATCTGGTCTTCAAGAAGAAGAACAACCGGATGGATTACGATGATCTGCTCGTGAATCTTGTGACACTTCTGAGGGACCACAAAGAAGTGCGCGAACGTCTCTCGCTCAAGTATCAATACATTATGGTGGATGAATACCAGGACACGAACGCCATGCAGGCGGAAATAATAAAACTGCTCGCTATCGTGAATAAGAATGTCATGGTGGTGGGGGATGACGCTCAGTGCATTTATTCTTTCAGAGGATCAACGATCGATAATATCTTATCGTTCGAGAAACTCTATTCCGGCTGCACGGTGATCAAACTTGAAGAGAACTACCGGAGTACGCAACAGATATTGGATCTTGCTAACTCAATTATGAAAAACTCATTCAGTAAAGCTATAAGCAATTGATAATTGATAATGGATAGTTGATAATATTTTATTCTCCATTATCCCTTATCACTTATCCATTAATCAGAATTTTTCCAAAAACCTATGTATTACAAAGAACTTACATCCTACCGCACCGGAAGTCTTCCCGTTATCGTCCGGGCGGAGACTGAGCTTCACCAGTCACGCTTCATCGTGCAGAAGATCCTGGAGTTTCGGGAGGAGGGTATTCCCTTAGATGAAATGGCGGTGCTGTTCCGATCGAGTTTCCTATCGGACGCGCTCGAGATAGAACTGATGAAAGCGAATATCCCGTTCGTGAAATACGGCGGGTTCAAGTTCATTGAGACTTCGCACATTAAAGATCTGATCGCTCACCTGCGGGTGCTTGTGAATCCGCAAGATGTGATCTCGTGGAACAGGATCCTGTTATTATTGGAAGGTGTCGGACCAAAAAAGGCAGAATCGATCATCGAAGATATCCTCACCAAACGGATGAAACCGGATGAACCGGCTGACAGTTTCTGGAGGAGATTCCATGACTATCCGAAAGGATTGGAGAAGCTCTTCGGCTTCTTTGTTGAAGCTTCAAAACAATCAAATAACGTCTCTGAAATAGTGTTCCATCTGATAGAATACTACAAGCCGGTCTTCAAGAGTAAATACGACGATCATACTAAACGGATGAAGGATCTGGATATGTTCGCCGCGATCTCGGAGCAATATGAACATGTGGAAGATCTCTTAACGGACCTTGCGCTGGATCCGCCGGTGAGCAGTATTACCGACGTGAGCGGGAGCAGTGAAGAGGAAGATGTTCTTGTGCTTTCCACGGTCCATAGCGCAAAAGGACTGGAATGGAAAGCGGTGTTCATTATTAACGCGCTTGACGGGAGATTTCCGTCGCAGAGGTCCGTGGATGATCCCGAACAACTGGAAGAAGAACTGCGGCTGTTCTACGTTGCCTGCACACGGGCGAAAGATCATCTGTTCATTACGTATCCGATGGAAGTGTTCGAGAGAGAGTTCGGTGTGGTGCTTTCAAAGCCCTCCAGATTCTTAGGAGCGGTGACAGACGAACAGGCAGAGCAATGGATGGTGGATGGGTCGTTGATCGACAATCCTTTGTTGAGGTAAAGCTTAAACAATACTTATCTGAAATTAGATCTAAAAAATTTGTCACCCCCGAATGATCTTGTCGGGGGTCCATTTTATTGGATTCCCGCCAACAACATGTCCCAAAGGGATCCCTTGGGGACGGGAATGACATTTCTTTTCTAGAACAACTAATAAAATGATGCAATTCAATCATATCCGATGATGATCTGCCCGCCACGTTTTGACCGCCTTCTTGATATCATCCCGCGAAAGTTTCTCATCGACCGCTCTTTTCGCTAACACAACAAATTCCTCATTCGACGCGAACCGCAGCGCGACGATCTGACCGATCTTCAAGTTCGGGTCCAGCAGTTTACCGGACAATGCAAAGTGACGGAGATTCTCTTCCGCACGGATGGCACGGTCCTGGATCTT
The DNA here is from genome assembly GCA_049317705.1 of Bacteroidota bacterium. GTDB lineage: Bacteria > Bacteroidota > Ignavibacteria > UBA10030 > UBA8401 > UBA8401. The sequence continues at coordinate 1,917 of JBMOHT010000286.1, forward strand.
AATGGAATTTTCCCAGCCGTACCAGAACTGCACAAGCACACAGATGGTCAGCACGGCGACGAGCGATGCCGTATACAGACGCTGGTGATCGCACAATGATAGATACAGATTGATCACCGAGCCGACCGCAGTCAGGATAAGAATGAGGAGAATGATCATGTCGCGCTGAAAGAAACCGTGACGGTGATTTGAGTAGTTTTGTTCTTCCATGATGATTCTCCTTATTTGTGAAATTGGATTTATTTCACCGCAAAGCCCCAAAGGGGCAGGCCACAAAGGTGCAAAGAAAGCAAAAAAAAGAGGAAATCAATATACTTTGCGACTTTACAATTTCCGTTCGGATTGAAGTACTTCAATATGTTGAAAATACCATACGAGCACTCTGAAATGGATTTAAAGTTATTCAGAAGTATCATTTATTGTAATTGAACAACGCGCCTTGAGCCAGTTCAACAACCTTATCCTTCAATTCCATTGGTTCAATCACCGTGATTCCTTTACCCCGACCGGCGATCCAGGAAGCTATTTCATTCAATGAATTCACCGTAACAGTGATGATAGCAGAGCCGTCGGATTGTTCTTCCAGCGTTTCAGCATCGAGCAGATGTCTTGGATTCCTCCACTCGATCCATTCCTTGGAGAATAATAGTTTGACGCTGTGCCGCTCGTTCCCCAGCCAACTTTTCCAGGAATACCGGAAAAGGTCTTCGAGTTTATGAGGAGATATAGCTTTGAACGATTTCGAAATAGGCTTTAAGGATAATATCTTATTCAGATGGAACTGTTTGATGATGCCGTTGTGCAGAGCTAATAGCCGATAGAATCCTTCGCTTTGAAAGATCAGCAACGGACCGATCTCGCGTCCCTTCTCGATATCATCCTTTTCCTTCTCGTAATCGATCACGACCATTTTGCGTTGCTCAATGCTCCGCTGCAATTGCACGATGTCGTGGAGAGAACGGATCTTTTTCTTCTTCACCATGAACGATGTCGTTTTGTCGATGGCATTCTGCGAATAGCAGATGCCGACATACTGCAGCACTAATTCAGTGATGATCTTATTATCGATGGGATTTCCGAAGCAGACGCCGCGGGATTTCTCTGAATGGATATCGATACCAGCAGAGCGGAGTTCTTGTAGATCTCTTTTGATGGTCAATTCTTCGCAGTCGAACAGGTCCGCAAGGTCGGCGGTATGATAGATGGTGTTGGTGTCGCTTACTAATCCGATGATCTCGATCTGTCGTTTGATCTTTGTCTGAAGGTCCAGCATTGTCGTATCCTTATAAATTTCGCATGGGTAAAATATAAACTCTATTCCGTCTTTGAACAAGGAAATAAGAGCCCGTCTTGATAGAGTGCATCCTGTATTATTTATGGAAGAATAAATTCCAAACATAATTGCCACTCCCAAAGGGATGCCTTCGGCAGAAGGCACAAAGGCACAAATGTTGGGAAAAATAGAGACACGAAATTCGTTTAATGGGATATAAGAGATCAAGATTAGTATCAAAGAATGATACGCTTGAAGGGGGTGTGCTGCATTATCTTGCATACGTAATCAAAGACACCTGACCACCATACAAGGAGCATCCCATGTTCATTCAACCGCTTTCGTTCCAGACCGCAGGACCGCTTGGAGTTCTGCAATTCGCTACATCCGATCA
>JBMOHT010000287.1:0-3564 GCA_049317705.1 Bacteroidota bacterium
AATCGTGAAATCACTTAAACGCGCATATCAGCAGGTCCAGCAGACGACCAAAGCTCCTGAGCTCTATGGAGATTATTGGTTCAACTCCGCACCGCTCTCCATCGGTGCTGCGCAGGGACAGAATATCCTCCTCTTCTTCTGGAATTATTCTTCACCCGCCTCACTTCGTCTTCTGCCAGTCATTAAAGATTGGTTCTCTCGATATTCGGAACTCGGTCTTATCTGCATCGGTGTTCATTCTCCCGAATTCACATTCGCCGCGAATCCGAAAAAAGTGGAAGAGTTCCTAAAGCAACATTCCATCGATTTTCCGAATGTGGCAGATAACGAACGGCTCATCGCCGGTGCGTATCGTGTATCGCAATTCCCGACACTCGTTCTCATCAGCGCGAACGGAAATGTCTACGATGTCGTCACCGAATCATTCTCCGTATCCCGTCTTGAACGCTCCATTCAGTATCTGCTGCGTCAGTCAGGATTCTTCGGCGAACTTCCGATGCTTCAGTCCATCGAGTCCGAGCGCTCGTGGGAAGATACCGCATATGAATTGAGTACCGGATACATCCACGGCTCGCTCGGCAACACCGAAGGATACAGTCCTGAACTTGCGGCTGAATACCGCGATCCGGGCATCTATGTTGAAGGAAGATTCTACGCGCACGGCATCTGGCGTGCGGAGCGGAATGCGTTCCACTACGAAGGGGAACCGAACGAAGGATATCTTGTCTGCACAAGCGCGGGAGAGAACATCGACGTGCTCGTCGGCAGCAGGGAAAAGAATCAGATCCGGTTGAGGACGGACGAGATGCAGCTGCATGTGGAACAGATGGGACAGGATGTGAAACTGGATGCCAAAGGGAATTCTGTCGTTACTGTATTTGAACCGCAGTTCTTTTCTCTCTTTCATGCAACTTCGAAGGATCATCACGCAGTAAAGTTCATTCCGGCGCATCCCGGAATGACATTCTATAAATTCTCCATCTTTACCTCGCTCCGCGAACAGGATGTCGATCATCCCATCCACAATAACTGAACTCAGCCGTCTCCGGTATGACCACTCGCGCAACTGAACTGTTGAACATCAGATTTCCGATCATTCAGGCGGGGATGGTGTGGGTATCAGGATGGAAACTCGCTTCCGCGGTATCGAATGCGGGAGGACTCGGCATCATCGGCGCCGGTTCAATGAAAACCGATCTGCTCCGCGAACATCTTCAAAAGACCGCAGCTGCAACTACTCATCCTTTCGCCGTGAATCTTCCGCTGCTTCGCGGTGATATCGACGATCTCATCTCGATATTGATCGAACTGAACGTGAAGATCATATTCACATCGGCAGGTCATCCCGGCAGACACATTGAGAAATTCAAGAAGGCGGGATGTGTCGTTATTCATGTTATAGCAAATGTGAAGCAGGCACTCAAAGCTCAGGAGGTCGGCTGCAATGCTGTTGTTGCCGAAGGATTCGAAGCGGGGGGACATAACGGACTGGATGAGATCACTACATTGTCACTGATCCCGCAGGTCGTCGATGCGGTCAAGATCCCGGTCATCGCTGCAGGCGGAATCGCTGATGGACGGACGATGCTCGCAGCGTTCGCATTGGGCGCAGAAGCAGTGCAGGTCGGCACGCGGTTCGCCGCAACTCTTGAGTCATCAGCCCATGAGATCTATAAGCAGAAGATCGTTGATGCAAAAGACGGCGACACTATCCTGACCTATCGAAATATTCTTCCGGTCCGCGCCATGAAAAATCCTTTCATGGAACAAGTGCAGAAAGAAGAGACGCAAAAAGGAATGACCCGTGAACGGATGACGGAACTTCACGCCAAAGGACGCGAACGGAAAGGGATCTTTGAAGGGAATTGGGAGGAGGGAGAGATGGAGATGGGACAAAGTTCAGGACTGGTCCACGACATCATTCCGGCCGCCGAAGTTGTAAAGAGAATGATGAGTGAATTTGAATTCGCACGCGTTTCTATCAACTCCTTTGAGTAGAGCATATCTCAACAACAAAAAATATCAACAATGAGTTTGTCATTCCCGCCCCAAAGGGGTCCCTTCGGGACACGCTTTTGGCGGGAATCCAGTCTTATGGATGCCCGATAGGAACATTCGGGCATGACAACTTGGTAAATAACTTTAGATACGCTGCATCGCTATTTTAGAGATCTAAAACAATGAATCCCATCACGCCGATCACCACATCCATCTTTGATCTGTTCAAGGTCGGCCCCGGTCCGTCCAGTTCCCATACGATCGGTCCGATGAAAGCGGCATATGATTTTCTCCGACGCATCACGCAATTGCCGCCGGATGTCCTTTCTACAGCAACATCGATCGATGTCATTCTCTACGGTTCGCTTGCTGCAACGGGAAAAGGTCACGGAACGGACCGCGCTATCACAGCGGGACTCCTCGGAAAACTTCCGGAAGAATGCGAACCCGTATGGTTCTCGCAGCTAATGACCGGTGAACAGTCCTACACGATTGCGATCGGCGCTCATTCCCTGCAATTCTCTTCAAAGAACATCCAATTCGAACGCGGAAAATTCCAGTTCAGCCATCCGAATACACTCCAGCTCCGTTTGATGAACGGCATCGTTCTCATCACCGAAGAGGAATATTATTCCATCGGCGGAGGATTCATCCGTCGTAAAGGAGAGACCGCTGCAGAAAGAGGTGTGAAGAATCCCGAGTTCTCGTTCTCAACAATGAACGATGTGAAAGAGCATCTGCTTCGCGAGAATATCACTCTGCCTGAGCTGATCCTGCGGAATGAGATGGCCGTCTCCGGACTCACGCGCGGTGCGATCCAGGCAAAACTTGATGCGGTCATCAATTTCATGCACGAAGCGGTGAAACGCGGACTTGCAGCCGATGGAGAACTTCCCGGTTCTATCAAACTGAACAGGAAAGCTGCATCCCTCTATAGGAAGGCGCAGGAGATGGCGAGAACACAGGATTCATTCCTCATCTTCCTGAATGCGTACTGCGAAGCGGCTTCCGAAGAGAATGCGGCGGGAAATATCGTCGTCACTGCTCCCACCAGCGGCGCATCGGGCGTCATTCCCGGACTCACATATCTAATGAAGACCCATTATCATTATGATGCACAGAAATTGCGGGACGGAATGTTCGTCGCAGCAGCGATCGGTTTTCTGGTGAAGCATAATGCGAGTATCTCCGGTGCAGAGATGGGATGTATGGGAGAGATCGGTACTGCATGCGCAATGGGTGCTGCGATGCTTTCCTATTGTGCCGGCTGCGACATCAACACCATCGAAGCGGCGGCTGAGATCGCCATCGAACATCATCTCGGTATGACCTGCGATCCCATCGGCGGATATGTGCAGATCCCATGCATCGAACGGAACGCGATGGGTGCCGTGAAAGCATACAACGCATATCTTCTTGCATCATCAGGAAATCACGCTTACCAGAAGATCTCCCTCGATTCCGTCATTAAAGTGATGAAAGCGACCGGGGACGACATGTCCAAAAAATATAAAGAGACCTCGGAAGCCGGTCTTGCACTCAGCTCAACCGAATGTTGATATGAAG
>JBMOHT010000288.1:0-3546 GCA_049317705.1 Bacteroidota bacterium
AGAATGTGCTGGATGATGAGGATTATGCTCCCAGCTGCCAGAATATGCCGGGAACAGCCGCACTGGTGAATGCTGTTGCGAAGGATGCGAACGGTATCGGGTACGGCGGTTCCGCGTATGCAAAAGGGATCAATGAAATATCAGTGAAAGCTGATGCATCTTCCGAAGCGTTCCTGCCGAATGCGCAGAATGTAAAAGAAGGGAAATATCCGATCACGCGCTTCCTCTTCATGTATGTGAAAAGCAAGCCGACCGGTGCGATGAAGGAATATATCGACTGGATCCTGAGTGATGAGGGACAGGCGGTTGTTTCAAAAGTTGGATACTTCCCGCTGCGGTAAGATTTTGTTGTAATCAATCACGATATGCGTCATTCCGGCGTACGCCGGAATCCAGATGCTGGATGCCAGCTTTCGCTGGCATGACTCGTCTAATAAATTGTAAACATTGAGCGAACCAACAAACATATCCAATAAAATGATGAAGAAACGTTTCCGCCTGAGTGAATTCCTGGCGGAAAAGATCATTACTGCGACGGCATTCGTGTCGTTCGCGTTCATCATTCTTATCTTCATCTTCGTGTTCCGCGAGACGCTGCCGATCTTTTCGCCTCCCGAAGCCGCTGTTGCGGTGGAAGAGATGGGTGAGCAGGAGACGTACGGCGACGTGCAGATGACTGATGCGGAAAAAGCGGTCGAAGCAAAACAGAAGAATACCGTTGAGCAGGACGACGGCGCTTCGCTGAAGAATCTTGCCGGTGATCGCTGGCAGCCCGTTTCAAGCAAACCGAAATATGGACTCCAGCCGCTCATCATCGGAAGTTTGAAAGTGTCATTGATCGCAATTCTTTTTGCCGCACCGGTCGGTATTCTTGCCGCACTCTTTACTGCTGCATTCGCACCGAAATGGGCGAAGGAAGCATTGAAGCCGGTGATCGAGATCCTCGCAGGATTCCCCTCTGTGGTGATCGGATTCTTCGCGCTCGTAGTGATGGCAACATTCATTCAGGATGCGTTCGGTCTGCAATACCGATTGAATGCATTCGTCGGCGGTATCGCACTTGCATTCGCCGTTATCCCGGTCATCTTCACCATCTCCGAAGATGCGATCGCTGCTGTTCCGAAGAATCTCACCGAAGCATCGCTTGCGCTCGGCGCAACAAAATGGCAGACGGCGCTGAAGGTCGTGCTGCCCGCAGCGACTCCGGGTATCTTTGCATCAGTGATCCTCGGTATGGGCCGCGCATTCGGCGAGACGATGATCGTGCTGATGGCAACAGGGAATGCCGCTCTCGTCTCCGCCGATCTGTTCGAGCCGGTGCGGACGATGTCCGCAACGATCGGTGCGGAGATGGCCGAAGTCGTGTTCGGCGAGACACATTATAATGTTTTGTTCTTGATCGGTTCCGTCCTGTTCCTGTTTACCTTTACGCTGAATGCGATCGCGGAGATCTTCATCCGCCAGCGGCTGATGAAGAAGTTTAAGGGGAATTGAAATAATTCATATTGAATACAAACTAAGTTGTCATTCCGGCGAACGCCGGAATCCAGTAGCTGGATGCCAGCGTCCGCTGGCATGACAGGGGTTCTTAAAAAGATTTCATGACCAAACGAAAAATATACGGCGCTCTTGCATATTCCATCCCGGCATTCTTCGCCTTCCTTATCGTGGCGGTTGTGGTGATCGTGATGACGAATATCATCATGGGCGGGTGGAGCAGTCTCACGATGGATTTCCTCCTCGGTGCTCCTGAGGATGGGATGACCAAGGGGGGAATATTCCCCGCGATCATCGGTACATTCCTGCTGGTGGTGATCATGTCGCTTGCGGGAGTTCCTATTGGAACGCTGACCGCGATCTATCTTAGTGAGTACGCAAGTCAGAAATCGATCCTTGCACGGCTCATCCGCTTTGCGGTGAATACGCTTGCGGGAGTTCCCGCGATCGTCTTCGGTCTGTTCGGTCTTGGATTCTTCATCCAGTTCGTTGGTTCAGGTGTTGATAAAGCATTATACACAGATGGACAGCTCCATTGGGGACAGCCAAATATCCTCTGGGCGAGTCTCACAATGGCTCTCTTGACGCTGCCGGTGGTGATCGTTTCGGTGGAAGAAGCGATCAAGACCGTCCCGCGCGAGCTTCGCGAAGCATCGCTCGCACTCGGCGCGACCAAATGGCAGACCATTCGCAAAGTGGTGATCCCGAATTCCATCACCGGAATGCTCACCGGCGGCATCCTTGCCGTGAGCCGCGGTGCCGGGGAAGTGGCGCCGATCCTCTTTACCGGTGCGGCGTATTTCCTGCCGCATCTGCCGACAGGACTTTCCGATCAGTTCATGGAGCTCGGGTATCACATCTATATTATGGCAACACAATCGCCGGACGTTGAAGCGACACGCGGTATTCAGTATGCGACTACGCTGGTATTGCTGATCTTGACGTTTGCTTTGAATTTTTCCGCTATCTTCTTACGGTACAAGCTTCGAAAAAGGATCATCTCATAACGAATACTATGGCCTCACAATCTCCTACAATTCAAACTCCGCCGGATATCCGTATCAAAACGGAAGATCTGAACATCTATTACGGCAAGAAGCACGCCATTAAGAATGTGAATCTCGATGTGCTCACGCATAAAGTGACCGCTCTCATCGGTCCTTCGGGCTGCGGGAAATCGACCTATCTCCGTTCCCTCAACCGGATGAACGACCTCATCGAGAATGCCCGTGTGGAGGGGAAAGTGCTGCTGGACGGCGTGAATATCTATGACAAACAGGTGGACGTGGTGGAACTTCGGAAGAAGGTCGGCATGATCTTCCAGAAGTCGAATCCGTTCCCGAAATCCATTTTCGAGAATGTTGCATATGGACCGCGCATCAACGGCATGAACGATAAGAAGAAACTCGAGGAGATCGTCGAGCGTTCATTGAAACAGGCGGCGCTGTGGGATGAAGTGAAGGATGATCTGACGAAGAGCGGACTCTCGCTTTCCGGCGGACAGCAACAGCGTCTCTGCATTGCACGCGCACTGGCGGTGGATCCCGAAGTGCTTCTGATGGATGAACCGGCGAGTGCGCTTGACCCTATCGCCACTTCGAAGATCGAAGAACTCATCTATGAATTGAAGAACAATTATACGATTGTCATTGTTACGCACAATATGCAGCAGGCGGCCCGTGTGAGCGATTATACGGCGTTCTTCTACATGGGGGAACTGATCGAATTCGACGTGACGAAAAAGATCTTCACGGTTCCTGCAAAGAAGCAGACAGAAGATTATATTACAGGGCGCTTCGGTTAATATTATTGTCTTCACCACGGAGTCACGGAGATACAGAGAAGAGCATTGTTGAATAATTCCGTATCTCAGTGTCTCTATAGTAAAGAATTTGAACGATGTTTGCCGCAAGGTTGCAAAGGCTCAAAAGAAGAATAAAAATTATACATTCTGTGCCTCTGTGTCTCTGTGGTAATGAAGGAGAATCCAAACAATGGAACGACATTTTCAACGCGACCTCGAACTGCTCAAATCCAACGTCATCAAGA
>JBMOHT010000289.1:0-3544 GCA_049317705.1 Bacteroidota bacterium
CGTTACTTTCGCTAAGAATTTCTACGGCAGTGACATTAAATACCGCTTCCGGCCGAGCTATTTCCCGTTCACCGAACCGAGTCTTGAAATGGATATTACCTGCTTTGTCTGCAAAGGGGAAGGGTGCCGTATCTGTAAACATACTGGATGGCTCGAGGTCCTCGGAGCCGGAATGGTCCATCCGAATGTCCTTAGGAATTGCGGTCACGATCCGGAAAAAGTCTCGGGTTACGCATTCGGAATGGGTGTGGACAGGATCTCTCTCTTACGATACGGTATCGACGATATCCGTATCTTTTTCGAAAATGATGTTCGATTTCTAAATCAGTTTTAATGAAACCCGTATGCGTATAAGTCTTAAGTGGTTACAGCAATATATTGATGTAAAAACCAGCACAGTCGAGTTGGCGGAAACTCTTACCAGTCTTGGACTCGAAGTAGAATCGATCGATGAACTTGGGAAAAAGTATGACGGTTTTGTCGTCGGTGAGGTGTTGGATGTTCAAAAACATCCTAAAGCCGACCGGTTAAGTCTGTGCTCAGTCCGTGTAAAACCGAATGAGGATTCGCTGAAGATCGTCTGTGGTGCGCCGAACGTTGCCGCCGGGCAGAAAGTGATCGTCGGTCTTGTCGGTGCAACGGTACCGCACAATCAGCATGATCCGAACGGGAAACCGTTCGTTCTCAGCAAAGCGGTCATCAGAGGTGTTGAATCGTCCGGAATGATCTGTTCTGCAAAAGAACTGGGCATCGGTGAGGATGGCAGCGGGATCAAAGTGCTGGAATCAAATGCACAGGTCGGTCAAACGGTCGCTGAGTATCTTGGACTTGACGATATTGCGTTCGAGATCGGTATCACTCCGAATCGTCCGGACTGTCTGAGCCACATCGGTATCGCAAGGGATATTGCTGCCGCATACGGAATTAAATATACAGTCCCCGTCGTGACCGTGAATGAGGATAAGAGCAGCACAATAACCGATCTTGCTTCGGTGAGTGTGGAAAATTCTGTCGATTGTCCCCGATATAGCGCACGCATCATCCGTAATGTGGTGGTGAAGGACTCCCCCGAATGGTTGAAAAAATATTTGACGGCTGCAGGTCTTCGTCCCATCAATAACATTGTTGACGTGACGAATTTCGTCATGCTTGAATACGGTCAACCGCTTCATGCATTCGATTATGACAATCTTGCGAGACATTCCATCGTCGTGAAGAGCGCGGCGAAAGGTGAGAAGTTCACAACGCTGGACGGGAAGACGCATGAATTGACCGGTACGGAATTGATGATCTGCGATGGTGAGAAATCCGTTGCGATCGCCGGCGTAATGGGAGGGATGAATTCAGAGATTTCCTCCTCCACAACGAATGTTCTTTTGGAATCGGCATATTTCTTCCCGCCGAGTGTTCGCAAGACGGCAAAACGTCTCGGCATCAGTACGGATGCGTCATTCCGCTTTGAACGCGGCATCGATCCGAACATCACAGATGCTGCATCTTTCCGTGCTGCATCGCTCATCGCCGAAGTGTCCGGCGGAACCATTGTCAGCGGCAGTATCGATGTCTATCCGAATGTCATCGTTCCGAAAAAGATCACAGTGCGGACTGCAAGAGTGAATTCGATCCTTGGAACAACAATTTCATCTGTTCAAGTAAAAAAATTCCTTCAGTCGGTCGAGATCCAATGTAACGATCTGCCGAATGAGTCTTTCGAATGTATCGTTCCGACCTTCCGTCCGGACATCGAACAGGAGATCGACCTCATCGAAGAAGTTGCTCGTCTGTTCGGATATGATAATATCGAGAACAAGACTTCCAGCGAGGTGATGTTCACCAAGCCTGATGCAGCTGAACAACAGATCGTTTCCATTCGGCGATGGTGTGAGGCGAATGGACTGAATGAGATATTGACGAATAGTATGATCGATGCATCAACGGCAAAATTGTTCTCTGCGACACCAGTCGTTGTGAAGAATCCTCTCAGTGTTGAACTCGAGATCATGCGGCCGTCATTATTGTCAACCATGCTGCAGTCCATTGGGCACAATTACAATCACGGTTCTTCAAGACTGCATTTCTTTGAGATCGGTTCCGTGTTTTCGCTCTCAACTGATAAGAAGGAGGCAACCCCGGTTGCAGGATATCTCGAAAATAATATGCTGGGAATTTGCCTCTCAGGAGAGGCGAACATGATCTCCTGGCACGAAAAACAGCGTGCCACCGATCTTTTTGACCTGAAAGGGTTAGTTCTGTCACTCTTGCGGGGGGTCGGTATTGACAATAGTGATTTAATTTATTACAATGCACCAAGTTCTTTAACTGAAATGACCATAGACGTTGAAATCAATAACACTTATGTCGGTTTCATCGGCAAAGTAAAGGCCGAAATATTAAAGAAATATAAGATCGAAAGTGATGTTTTCTTTGCCGAATTGGATCTGGAAATAATTACCGGATTTGGGACGCAAAAAAAATACCGCGGTTTTTCGAAATTCCCGACTGTGAAGAGAGACATTGCGTTTATTGTTAAGAAGGATGTTTCCGTCGGTCAGATCGAATCGTTGATAAAAAAATCAGGCGGTACGCTGATCACCAATGTTGTTGTGTTCGACCTGTTCGAAGGGAAGTCGCTGGGAGAAGGAATGAAAAGCGTAGCGTTCTCACTCAGCATCAATTCATTTGAAAAGACGTTGACGGATACAGAGATCGATTCATTGATCGCAACAGTTGTGCGTTCAGTGACACAAACATTTGAAGCCACATTGCGAAGCATATAAATGGTAGACCAAAATTTAGAACAACCGTCCTCCGATTCGATCCATAGTGTTGAGAATGCATTATCATCATTATGGGACAAAGCACGCGAAGCATCGCTGCTGATATCGACACTTCGGGAGGAAAAGAAGAACCTCGTTCAAAAGATCGATGAGTTGGAAGAGGAACTCAGGAATTCCAGAAGTGATATCTCAAGACTCCAGATGGAGATCGATTCGGTGAATTCATCCGCAGAAGCTTCGCGGACATCATCGGTAAATCTTGAAGAGGACGAAAAGAAAGTATTACAACAGAAATTGCGGAGTGTCATTTCAAAATTAGATCAATACTTAACCCAATAAAAGTTAGTTTTTTTCGGCTGACAGAAACTCACTTTTACTTTACGACCTATGGATAGAAAAAGCGTTCGTGTTAAAATATTCGGTTCCGAATATCCTCTTCGCGGTGAAAGCGAGGAGTTTACCAAGAAGGTTGCCAATCACGTGGATGCAATGATCAACAGCGTCCATGATAAGATCCCGGAGCAGCCGCCGCTGACCATTTCTGTCCTTGCTGCGCTGAATATCACGGAAGATCTCTACAAGGAAAAAGAAAAGGGGACCCAGCTCGTGTCCTCTCTTGAATATGAAATTTCGAAGATCACTAATTACCTTGATACCAGCATCAACAGCACGGAACCGTAAAGCAAAGGGAGATCGTAAGAACAGACTATACCCGCACTGTCAGCCACAGACAACATAAATAAAGAACCTATAGTTTTATTTATAGG
>JBMOHT010000290.1:0-3484 GCA_049317705.1 Bacteroidota bacterium
GCCGCCAGCACTTCGTTGTCGATCGCTCCGCTGCGGATGAAGAACTTCCGCCGTTCATTGTTCCACTCCGCTCCGCCGAAGATCTTCTCGCTCGTTGTGGTGATGAAGATCTGTCCCAGCGATTCGGCAAGCGTCAGCAATTTCTTGCTTCGGTATTCGTCCAGCTCGCTGAACACATCGTCCAACAGAAAGACCGGTGTTTCACTGCAGCGTTCTTTTAAGAAGAAGAACTCCGCAACCTTCAGTGCTACTAAAAATGTTTTGTGTTGTCCCTGTGATGCAAAATGTTTCAGCGACATTCCGTTCAGCGAGAACAGGATATCATCCCTATGCGGTCCGACAAGCGTCGTCTGAAAACGCATCTCATCATTCTTCTTCTTCAGCAGTTTCTGTTCCATCGCTGCTGTTATTTCTTCTATCGTCGAACCGGATTGGATCTTGATCGATGGTGCATACTCTATCTTCGGTGTTTCCCGTTCATCCACAATATCCAGATACGTCTGTGCGATATACGGTGCGAATTCCTGCAGGAACTGATTCCGCTTATTGATGATCCTCGAGCCATAGCGGACAAGCATATCATTCCACGGTGCGATGTCGCCGCTGCAGTCGCGTCCTTTCGCTTCGGAGAGGATCGTGTTGCGCTGACGGACGATGCGGCGGTATTCCATCGAATCTTCCACATACGATTTACTGCTCTGCGAAATGACGAGGTCGATGAATTTTCGTCTGTCCGCCGGCGAACCGAACGTGATAGAACTGTTCTCAGGGGAAAGAATCACCACAGGGAACATTCCGATCACCGAGGAGAACTTTTCCACCGCTGCTCCGTTGATGGTGAATTTCTTTTCCTTCTTCACATCGTCGTACGTCACCCGCACGTGGAATTCTTTTCCTTCATCGGACTGCAGAACACTTTTAATCTCAAAGAACGACTGCTGCTGCTGCATCACTGTTGCATCCGCGCTCGCATAGAAACTCTTCGTCAGACACAGGAACGACAGTGCTTCAAGGGCGTTGGTCTTTCCCTGACCATTCTCCCCGAGAAGCACGTTGACCCGTGCACCAAAATCGAACACTGTTTCGTTGTGATTGCGAAAACTGCGCAGGTGGGCATTGGAAATTCTCATTTCAGCGCGTTGAATTAATTATTCAACCGCACCGGCATGATCAGCATCAATACTTCTTCACCCTCTTTTTTGTTGACGGGCGAGACGATCGCTGCGCGGTTGGGCGAACTCAACCGGAATTCCACTTCTTCCGCATCGAGATGTGCGAGAACATCCATAACATACGCGGAGTTGAAACCGATCTCCATCTCTTCATCATTATAATCGCAGGAAACTTTTTCTTTTGCTTCGCTGCCGAAATCCTGGTCCTCTGCCGTCACGCGCAGTTCATCTTTCCCGACGGAAAGACGGATCTGATGCGTGGTGGAATTGGAATACAGCGATACACGGCGGACGGACTGGAGCATCTCATTCTTATTCACGACCAGTTTCCGTTCATTATCTAGCGGTATCACTGTTTCGTAGTTCGGATATTTCTCCTCGATCAGACGGGAGATGAGCGACGTGCCGTCGAATTTGAACATCACATGCGTCGCGCTGATGGAGACCTTTGTCTCAGAACCGGCAGCGACCTTATCCAAATGACCGAGCGCTTTTGAAGGGATGATGATATCTTTGTTCAATTTTGTGTTGCCGAGATTGCTGTTGTTCACACGGACGAGTCTGTGACCATCCGTCGCAACAGCACGGACCTCGCTCTTGGAGAATTGGAACAGCACACCCATCATTGCGGGACGGAGTTCATCAGCACTCACTGCGAACATCGTCGTACCGATCAAACGCTGCAGCACCGCCACATCGAACGTCACTTCGGCTTCTCCTTTGAATTCAGGAATAGCCGGGAATTCTTCGCTGGATTCTCCGGTGAGGGTGTACTCGCCGTTATCCGTTTTCATTTTGATCTTGTTCGATTCGGTATCGATGTTGAAGGTGATGTTCGTATCGGAGAGCGCACGCACGGTATCGAAGATCCTCTTTGCCGGGATCGCGATCGTTCCGTTCTGGCTTCCCTGAACTTCCAACGAAACAGAAACGGATATCTCAAGATCGGTCGCAGTGATCTTTAAAGTGTTTGCATGCACGTCAAAATGGAGGTTCTCAAGGATAGGAAGTGTCGATCGGGTGGGGACAACGCTGACAGTTTTTGCTAAAGCTTTTTGAAGTTCAGCGCTCCGTACGGAAAATTTCATTATCAATCTCCTTAAAATTATTGTTCTAAAACGAAGAATTTTAATAGCGTAATATACAAAAAATGTGTCGGAAACCCAAAGGAAGAAACCCTGTAAGTCTATATTCTTTCAGTGAGTTAGCGCGTATTTAAAAGGGAGTTCATTTCTTTAAAAGAATAATAACAATAATAGGGTGGATAAGTGGATAAACCCCCGATTCGGGGACAATCATTGGCAGAAGTGAAAAAAACGGTGTCGACAGATTGTTGGTACCTTGCCGACTTCTCCACACTCATCCACACTCCCCGGTGAGTTCGCTTCGGTACTCAAATGTACCAACATCTCATTCACACTGTTTCACAACTCGTCCACACATTTTTGTGGATAACTCTTTTTAAAAAGAAAAAGGGTCAAGTATTCCCCGACCCCCGTTTTGTAAAAAAATAATAACCATAAAAAAACTGTGTCACCCCCGAACGTTCCTGTCGGGGGTCCAATCACATAGATTCCCGCCAAAAGTCCCGCCCTTTGAGATTCCGCCTTGCGGGATTCCAGAAAGCGGAACACGCGGGAATGACAATTTTTATGTAATCCCTACCGCGAATAGATCTCGATCTTCTTCTTGATCTGATCGATAGAGAGACGGAACTTTGGATCGATCTTGATCTGTTCTTCCACGGTCTGGTACGCGTGAATGACCGTACTGTGGTCGCGTCCGCCGAAATTCAATCCGATCGTCTTCAGTGAACAGTTCGTCAGTTCTTTCGCTAGATACATTGCCACTTGTCGGGCGATGACGATCTCCTGCTTGCGTGTTTTCGCGCGAAGAAGATCATTCGGGATGTCGAAGAATTCCGACACGAGCCGCTGGATCTCTTCCACCGTCAGCGGTGAACGGACCTCGGTCACGACGGAGCTGAGGACCTCCCGCGCCATTTCGATGTCAATATCTTTTCCGAGCAGCGATGCGTTGAAGAGAAGTTTTGTGTAACATCCTTCCAGCTCACGCACGTTCGATTTCACGTTCGCCGCGATGAAGTCCAGAACGGATTCCGGGATGATCACATCGTCACGCTCGCATTTGTTGCGGAGGATTGCGGAGCGCGTCTCCAGGTCCGGCGGCTGGATATCTGCCGTTAAACCCCACTGAAAACGCGAAATTAGGCGTTCATCGAGTCCCTGCAGCTCTTTCGGCGGCCGGTCGGATGAGAGGATGATCTGTTTTCCCAGCTGATGGAGCGAATT
>JBMOHT010000291.1:0-3414 GCA_049317705.1 Bacteroidota bacterium
TTGAACGCACAACAAATCACCTGTCCGTCACTGTTGATTCTGTGTCGTCATCGCCGGAAGAATTGACGGTCACGTATTCATCTCTGCCATTCTCACTCCGTCGCACATACAGCACCCGGTCGATCGTTTTGAGGAATGATTCGCTCGATAAGAAGAAGAAACGGGTCATCGTCACGCAATCCGAAGGTGTCTTCAATAATATGTTCGGTCCGGAATTGAACAAATCCGGTTCCATCAGCCGAGGGTTCATGGTCGGTTCGAATCGCGATCTCACGCTCAGCTCCGGATTTCGTCTGCAGATGTCCGGGAAATTATCCGATGAGATCGATATCCTCGCTGCATTGACGGACGAGAATACCCCGATCCAGCCTCAGGGGAATACGCAAACATTGCAGGAGATCGACAATGTCTTCGTTCAAATAAAGAGTCCCACCTATACCGCGACACTCGGTGATTTTCAATTCAGCGCACGATCGGGTGAATTCGTCAACATCAACCGGAAACTGCAGGGAGCGGACCTCATGGCGGAGTACCGATGGGGGACGTTGAGATCCAATGTCCAGATGACCGGTGCGACGAGCCGGGGGAAATTCAATTCGAATTCATTCCAGGGGATAGAAGGTGTGCAGGGACCATATCGTCTGACGGGAAAGAATAATGAACGTGCCATCATCATCATTGCCGGCAGTGAAAAAGTTTATGTTGACGGTGAACCGATGCTGCGTGGCGACAACAATGATTACTCCATCGATTATGGCTCAGCTGAGGTCACATTCTCTACACGTAAATTGATCACCGGTGCGTCCCGGATCGTGGTGGACTTTGAATATGCAGACAGGCAATACACTAGGAACTTCATCGGCTTCAATTCTTCAACGGAGATAACGGAGGCATTCACTCTCCGTGCGAATTATTTCCGCGAATCGGACGATCCCGATGCTCCCATCGACATCTCTTTGACGGAATCCGATAAATTGATCCTCCGTGCCGCCGGAAATTCCACAGCCGTAAAATCCGGTATCGTGCTTGTCGGGACCGATTCACTGGGAATCGGGAAAGGGAATTATCGTGCCGTTGATACGCTCATGAATGGAATCGCATTCACGTTCTACCGATACGAAGTGGGCACTACCGCTGCTCTTTACAATGTTGCATTCACTTATGTCGGTCAGGGGAAGGGGGATTACCTGCGTGAAAGTGTTGGACGATACAGATTTGCCGGCGTGAATGGCGGACAATATGCGCCGGTCATTCTCCTTCCGACACCGCAACTGCATCAGGTCTATTCATTCCAGACCACGGTCCATCCGGTCGATAAACTGACCATCAATGCCGAATACGCTGCCAGCAGCTTTGACCAGAATAGATTCTCACCGATCGGCGACGGGACGATGAACGGCGGCGCATTCTCTTTTCAAGCCCAATTTCAGCCGGACAAGATCACCATCGCAGGTACTGATATCGGGAGATTCGATATCGCATTTTCCGAACGTTTGAAACAGGACAGATTCCTAGCATTCGACAGGACTGATCTCGTTGAATTCGGGCGAAAATGGAGCACGGATAGTCTCTCATCCGGAAGATCGGCAAATGAGGAGATCAGAGAAGGTAAATTACAGTATATGCCGACCGATGAGGTCACTTTTTCCACCAGCGCAGGAACACTTGTTCGAACAGGAGAATTCTCATCTGTACGGTACGATGGTTCGGTGAACGTGAACGAAAAGACTCTTCCAAAGGCCTCATATTATATAGAGAACATATCAGGTGATGACCTGCTGAATAATCGAACCAATGATTGGTTCCGACAGAAAGGCTCTGTGGAATATTCATTCAACGGTCTGATGCCATCGCTTCGCTATGAGAATGAAGTCCGAAAGGTACAGAACTCTCTGAATGATTCATTGGAACAGTCTAGCTATTCATTCAATGCTGTCACACCGAAGATCTCAGCAGAGAATATTCTTGGTATGGATGCTTCGACCGAGCTGGAAGTCCGGAATGATCGAACGGTCTCCAATGGGTCGCTCGTACCGCAATCAAATTCCATTACGCAGAATTATGCACTCACACTCCGCGAAGTGAGGAATTTTTCCTTCTCAACACTCCTCACGCTCCGAGAGAAGCGGTTCGAGAAGATATTTCAGTCAAATAATACCAATCAGCAGACCACACTGCTGAAAGTGCAGTCGAGATACAGACCGTTCTCGCAAGGATTGGATGTCGATCTTCTCTACGATGCGGCAACACAGCGGACGGCCAAACTGGAACGGTATTTCTATAAGGTCCGCAAAGGGGAAGGACAGTATATTTGGATCGATGCGAACAATAATGGTGTAGCCGATCTGAATGATGAGAGGGAATTCCGTCCGGACCGTTATGACGGTGACTATATCGCTATTACCCTGAACAGTGACAATCTGATCCCCATCATCAATCTGAAAGCGTCGTCAAGGATCAGGATCAATCCTTCACGTTTCATCCAAAACCCCGGATCGCTGATCGAGCGGATGCTGACTGTGCTCTCGTCGGAAACGTTTGCGAGGATCGAAGAACGGAGCACAGAACCGAACACATCAAAGATCTATCTGCTGAAGTTCGGCTCTTTTTTGAATCCGGCAACGACGCAACTTGGTGTACAATTCCTTCAGCAGGACCTGTTCTTGTTCGAATATAATCCTGAATATTCGTTCCGGTTCAGATTCAATCAACGGAATGCCCTTTCACAATTCTCCTCCGGACAGGAGCGGAATTACGCGCGCGAGCGTTCTCTGCGTTCCAGATTCCAATTGAGTAATGACATGACAAATCAGACCGACCTTATCATGAAGAATGATAATGCCGTGTCGTCATCCGCGATCAATCAGTCCCGGGCGATCGAATCATTGATCATCTCGACGGATCTTTCCTATCGCCCGGTGAATAATATCGAGATTGGTATCCAATTGGAAACGAACCAATCTCAGGACCATCATCCGGGGTCACCGGTCACAGCGGATTTTAATGGTCAAACTGTTCGGCTGGTCTATGGGTTCCTTGGAAACGGTCAGATCCGGTCTGAAATATCACGCGAAGAGATATTGATCTCAGGGCAGCCCTCTGGCTATTCTATACCATATGAATTGACCGCCGGCAGGGATATCGGCAAGAATTTCCTGTGGAGTGCGGGAGCAGATTATCGGTTGAACGGAAATGTGCAGTTTTCTTTGCAATATTCAGGCAGAACAACGTCCCGTTCCCAGGTGGTGCATACGGGAAGGATGGAAGTGAGGGCGTTCTTCTAATGGATAAATACCTTGCGGTTTATGCATAAGAATGCTATATTTGTGTAATGAAAGTCCCGCCAGAATGCGGGACTTTTTTTTGATACGCTTAAAATATGTCCTCCATTCCTGAAAAAATTCACGAATTACT
>JBMOHT010000292.1:0-3402 GCA_049317705.1 Bacteroidota bacterium
ACTTCGCCACCATGATGCGATAGAGCCACGTCGACAACCGCGAATCACCCCGGAAAGAACGGATCGATTCAAAGGTCTCAATGAATACTTCCTGCGTGATATCCTCAGCAGCGTCAATATTCCGGACGAATTTGAATGCCCCGTTTAAAATACGGTCCTGATAGGCACCGACCAGCGCGCGGAATGCTTCCTGGTCGCCGTTCTTCAGGCGTTCTATGATCTCTGATTCACTCATTCACATTCAATTGATACCGGCATATCAGTTTAGACACCGTTCGGGGGAGAATCTTGCGGTCGGTCGTAATGATCTTTTCTTTTATTCAATATTAACGATCATGTAAGATGTGACGGAACGGTGAAAGGTTTAATGCTGCGGATACCGCTGAGGATATTCTGACAGGATGGTGATAACTCGCTTAAAAACAACCATTGCAGGAGGTTCAAGAACGGCATATTGACGAACAAGCAGCGTTGATGCGCTTTATTCTTCAATGCATACATGTCGTTTGTACAGTTCCTGTGTACTTCCGTTATGCCGCTTCATTCTTCTGCATCTTCTTCTTCAGTTTCTCAGCGTACTCGGGATAGAGCTTTTCGATGCAGTCGGGACAGATACCGTGGGAAACTTTGGTATCCGTGTGCGATGAGATGTATCGGTCCACCGCCTGCCAGTATCCTTTATCATCGCGGATACTCTTGCAGTTACTGCAGATCGGAAGGAGTTCGCCGAGCGTACGGATATTCTCCATCGCCACGGTCAGGTCGTTGATGAGACGCTGTTTCTCCTGATTGATGAGTGTGAGACGTTCCTTTGATTCCTTTTCCCGGCGGAAATTCCGGAACAGGACAGATGCAATGATCACAACAGCTCCGAGACCGGTGGCAAACAGGATCGACATCAGCTGCTGATTCTGGGAGCGCTGTTCCAACAGGTCGATCTCCTTCTGTTTCCCGTCCATCTCGAATTTGTGCTGAAGATTCTGCAGTTCTTTGTTCTTATCATTCCTCAGGATGTTATCGTTTGCCGTCCTTGCAACGAGAGTATATTTCAGCGCATTCTTATAATCATTCATCTCCTGATATGTCGATGCTAGCGTCGTCGCCGCTCCGAGCACATACGGCAGATCGTTGATCTGCTGCGCAATATCCAATGAACGGAGTCCATATTCGATACTCTTTGGATATTCCTGTTTGATCCGGTAGATATCCGCGAATGCCTGCAGACATCCTGAAACGATCTCTTTATTCTGCATTCGTTCCGCCAGAGTAAGGGAGCGCTGAAGATATTCGAGCGCGTGACGCACATCCCCCTGCAGCTGATACGCGATGGCGATATTGCGGTAGCAGTATGAGAGTCCTTTATCATTCTTCAGCGCAGCGAATGACTCGGCCGCCTTTGTCAGATATTCCAATCCTTTCGGATATTCCTGCCGGTCAAGATAGATGGTGCCGATATTCACCGAAGCGCTCGCCACGGTGAACTGATCCTTGATCCTCTCCCCTATCTCGAGACATTTTCGGAAGTTCTCCAGTGCCCGCGGTTTGTCATTCTGATAGTAGAAGATATTTCCGATGTTGAGATAACCGGTGCCGATCATTCCGTCATCGCCGAGTTCTTCACTGATCTTCAGCGCCGCGGAGAACTTATCCCACGCCTGTTTGTATTCGCTCTTCGTGAAGAGAGCGCTTCCGACAGCGTTCAGATTCACCGCTTCTCCCTTTTTGAATCCGATCGCACGCGAACGTTCGAGTCCTTGGTTCCCGAGAAAGAGCGCCGTATCCGGCTGCAGAAAACTGAATTGTTTTGCGATCTCTCCAAGAAGAAGGATCTTGTCCTGCTCATCGTGAGCGTAATTATATTGCGAGGTAAGGCTGTCAATGACGCGGGGATCCTGCGCACGCGCAATGTTCGTCAGGACAGGAATCAACATTATACAGATCACAGCACCATTAAGCAGCGAAGTGAACGGAGTTTTATTTTTTATGGTCATCACTATACCTGCGATCATACATTAAGATCCGATCCGCGAAGAACGCGAAGGAACGCCAAGAAGAACGATCCGAAAGAGAGATGCAATCGATACCGATATTCATCATTGCAGTACCTGTTGACGTTACAATATTATCAATTTTCCATTTTCCATTATCAATTGCTTTACAGGAACATGCTCACAAATTCACGCGACGATTCAAAGATCGCAAAGAGCGGTTTATCCATGTCCCCGGCTTTCATTGTTGCCAGGTCCGGATAATTCTGCTGTAGGATCTTCCATGACGGATCATCGTCGAGATATGCTGGTACCGCACGTTCGCCGATACCGAAATCCCAATGTTCCGTGAGCAGATCGGCAAAGCGGACGATGGAAATAAGCACAGGGTCGAGCACCGCATCTTCGACCGTATGATGATAGCGCATGATCTCTGCGATCGAGAGAGGCAGTTCCCATTTACTGCCGAGGATCCATCCGATCTCGGTATGATCGATACCGAGCACCTTCTGTTCCGCGGCAACATCGCTCATGGATGAGTTCGCGACCATCGCGCGGATCTCATCCAATTCTTTCGGGAAGTGGTGAGCGAGCAGGATCTTGCCGAAATCGTGGAGGATTCCGCCGGTGAATTCCTCGCCGTTGGAATGATAATGGATATACTGTTTAATGAGCCGTGCGACTGCCGCGGTGACGACGGAATGTTTCCACACTCTTGCCAGAAAATCTTTTTGCCGCGAGTCGAATGTGAAGATCTGCTGTCGAAGCTGATACGCCATGACGATCCTGTTCACTTCGTCCACGCCGAGCGTGAGCACCGCCTGCTGAATGCTGGCTACTTCCCACCGCAATCCATAGAACGCGGAATTTGCCGTTGAAAGGAGTTTCGCCGTCAGCACCGGATCGCTTTCTACTAATCGGATCAGTTTTTGTGTCGCATTTTTAGTGTCTCCACCCGCCATCAATTCAATGGCATTCCTTGGAATGGAGATGAGTTCACTGACGGAATCGATCTTTTCCCGAATATTCATGACGCACTCAGAGATAGAATTACACTGCCGGCATGTATCTCTGACAGGATCCTGCCGGCGGAGAAATGGATTGGAATCAGAGAATGGACAGAGTACGGACAGGTCCGCAGTAATGCCTACTTAGTATTATCGGCATTTTTGCAGACAACTTGAGGAGTGAAACGAGTGAAATTGCTGAAGAAATTACCGGAATGAAGTGTTATTCATCCCGGAAAGGAGAATATGAAAGATCAGCGGATGAAACCGTCTTTGATCGATATGGCGATGAAATCAAGCGCACGTTGTGTCAATGTCAGTGCACGTTCCGGACCGAAGAATCCAAGCAGCCTGGCTTCGAAATTGATATTCGGATCGTACCGTTCCAATTCATGCGCCAGCCGCTC
>JBMOHT010000293.1:0-3369 GCA_049317705.1 Bacteroidota bacterium
AATGCTGAAAAGATTCCGCCTGTGTGGAACCAGCGGACTCCCTGTTCATTGAAGAGCTTCTTCCAGTCAATTTCCCCCGGTTTGATTCCTGCAGTGGCGGAGTATGCTCTATCATAGAGTGTAACAGATGCTCTCGGACCAAAGCCGACTTCCGTGAAATTGAGTCCAATACGGTCTTTCTTCCCCATTCCGTCATATTTACGAGTGACGGCATAGTCTACATTTACGCCGACTGCGCGGGCGTGGTTCTTCACGATAGCTCCCACGGGAGAATCATTCAGTCCGCCGACCCAGCCGGTGCGCAAGCCTAACCGTGATAATGCATACGCGACGTTATATTCCCCGCCGCCGACCCATACTTCGAGGGACGGTGTGAACTCGATGCGCTGGTGGCCCGGTGGTGAAAGGCGGACCATCGTCTCGCCGAGTGAAATGAGATCGAATTTCGTTTCTGATGCTGATTTGATTTTCAATGGCATGATGTATTCCTGTGATAAAGTGATGATTAAATTTCTGCCTGTTCAAGTTTCGGCACGATCAAATGCATCACGCCGAGTGCAACAAGATAGGCAGAACCGGAGATGAGGAACGGAACAAAATAACTTCCGGTCCACTCCAGCATGTAGCCGATGAACGGCGCAAAGATCAGTCCGCCGATGGAACCGGCCATTCCGCCGAGTCCGGTCACCGAACCGACCGCCCGTTTCGGGAACATGTCGGATGCTGTCGTGAAGATATTTGCGGACCAGCCTTGATGTGCGGCGGCCGCAATGCCGATGAGGATGACAGAGGTCCACAGATCGGTCACCTGCGAAGCAACGATGATCGTTGTAACGAGTATCGCGCAGATGAGCATGGTCGTCTTCCGCGCTTTGTTGATCGTCCAGCCGCTCTTGATCAGTTTGGAAGATAGCCAGCCGCCGCCGATACTGCCGACGCTCGTCATGGTATAGATGGCGATGAGCGGGAGTCCAAGCGCAGTAATGGTGAGACCATATTCTTTATTCAGATATTTCGGCAGCCAATACAAATAGAACCACCAGATGGGATCGGTCAGGAATTTTCCCGCCATGAATGCCCAAGTCTGTTTGTAGGACAATAATTTTTTCCATGGGATCTTTTCGGTTGCGGGTTCGGGCGGATCACTTTGAATGTAGGCGAGTTCTGCGGCGCTCACTTGTGTCTTGTTCTCGGGCTTGTCATAGATCATCATCCAAAAGATGATCCAGATGAATCCGAGCGCACCGACAACGATGAATGCTTCCTGCCATCCGTAGGTGATGGTCAGCCACGGTACCACAGCGGGAGCGGCGACCGCTCCGATATTCGCGCCTGAATTATAGATGCCGGTCGTGAGTGCACGTTCCTTCTTCGGGAACCATTCCGCTGTTGCTTTTTGTGCGGACGGGAAGTTTCCCGCCTCGCTCAATCCGAGTCCGAACCGCGCAAGACCGAAGCCGAATACCGAACTGACCGCAGCATGGAGCATAGCGGCAATGCTCCAGCCGGTGATGGATACTGTGTAGCCGATCTTCGTCCCGTACTTATCGATGAACCATCCAAAGAAGACCAGGCCGATCGCGTACGCCGCTTGGAACGATGTAACGATCCATGCATATTCGCTTTCGCTCCATCCGATGTCCTTCTGCAGCACCGGTGCGAGCAGACCGAGGATCTGACGATCCATATAATTGATTGTGGTAGCAAAGAAGAGCAGTGCAACGATCTTCCAGCGGTATGTTCCGATCTTCTGTGTCTGTTGTTCCATGGACGGGTGTTCTCCTGAATAAAAATACTTAGTAACTGCTCACGATATCGCGAACAATATTTTTGCTTTCTGCCACTAAGACACAAAGACACGAATGCGTGCAAAAAATTAAATCCACTAATTGCTATGCTCTTTTGTGGGATTTTGTGTCCTAGTGTCTTTTACCGTCCAACCGCGGATGCGTGGACATTCATTGCCTCGTTCACACCTTTGGATTCGATCATCCGAAGCATTGCTGCTACTGTGGAGGATAACTCGGAAACGGTGGTCAGATCCATTCCCCAGAATTCTTTGTGGGAAAGGAGCGACCGCACGAGACTCTCCGCATCCTGCGGATTGACCTCCCATGCTTTTTTGAAGACCTCAACGATATCGGCGGAATCCTGGATCGGATATGTAATTCCGCGGTACGCACCGGAGTATCCTTTCTCGTTCTTCACTTCCGCTTTGTAGAATCGGATGAGCGCCGCGAGTCCCACACAGAGACGTTTCGGAAGTTTGTTGTTGATCCGCTGATATTCCAAGAGGGACGGCAGCACGCGCACTTTATATTTCGACACCGAATTGAGTGTGATGGAAATAAGCGCATGCTTAATGTACGGATTTCTGAATCGTTCGAGGACTGCAGAAGCAAATTTCTCTTTTTCCGATTGATCGAAATGCAGGGTCGGGAGGATCTCTTCAAAGACCGCATCCTGAATGAATCTGCCAGTCAATTCATCCTCCATGCTTTCGCGGACGAACTCTTTTCCGGAAAGGAATGCCGGGATGGTGAACGTGGTGTGTGCACCGTTGAGGATACGCACCTTCAGCGTCCTGTGAGGTGTGATATCATCCGTCCACACGACATTCAGTCCGATGGTCTCGAACGGGAGTTCTTTCTGAACGATCGGATTTCCCTGGATCACCCACTTGTGGAAGACTTCGCATGCGACGACAAGATTGTCCTGATACCCGAACGTGGCGCAGAGTTCCTTTACCTCGTCTTTCGGATACCCCGGAACGATCCTGTCCACCAATGTATTGCAGAAATAATTGTTCGCACCGAGCCAAGCAATGAACGCATCACCGCAGTTCCAGTCCACTGCATGCTGCAGGACCGCTTTTTTCAACGCATCGCCGTTCTGCTCGATCAGTTCGCATGGAATTAGGATCATTCCTTTTGAAGGATCACCGTTGAACGCCTTGAACCGTTCGAACAACAGGATGGCAACTTTTGCGGGATACGATGCCGGGCACGATGTTGTCGGAAGGTCCTGCTTTACATATTCGATTCCGGATTCGGTCGTGTTCGAAATGACATACCGCAGATCGGGATTCGCAGCGCATTTCAAATATTCACCGTACTCCGTGTACGGATCGATACCTCGCGAGATTGCCGTGATGAGATCGTTCTTTTCCACCAGCGCACCGTTATCATATCCGCGTTGGACGACAGTATAGAGTCCCTCCTGATCGTTCAGCATCTTCACCATTCCCTGCTCCAGCGGTTGGACGACGACGATACTGCCGTTGAACTTTCCCGCGGCGATCAATTCACTGAACTGCCAGTCCACAAATGCGCGGAGGAAATTCCCTTCGCCGAACTGCAGCACTTTTTC
>JBMOHT010000294.1:0-3349 GCA_049317705.1 Bacteroidota bacterium
AGAGAAGAGCAATCCACGAATAACACGAATGAACACAAATGCAGGGACGGACGGAAGTCCGTCCTTTTTGTTCTGGCGGGAAGAATACAAAGATTAGATGATAAATGAGGAACCGCTGCAAAGCGCACAGAGAGAAGCAATCATTGTAAGGAAGGACGGAAGTCCATCCTTATATTTTAAACGTGTCGTAACGGAATGAATGCACCTGCATCGATCTCTGCAGATCAAACAAGGAGCCACTCTACAGCTTTTGATCTGTCATAAAAGACCGAATACGTATATCCCTGATTTAAACAGACTGCTTCTAAAAATTTGAAATGCTCTGTATGGTCTTGATGAATCAATGCTGCCATTCTTATCCCCAGGATCATTCCGATGAAACGAAATAATTTCGGACGTTCGTACACTTCCAGGGTATTGCCGGTCACCACATCCACACTGCGGTGATCGATCAACACTTTCGTGATCCTGTTCTTCCGCATGATTTCAGCGATCGATGTTGCCATGTCTGTGGAGCTTGCATTGTCCGCCGTTCCTGCGGTGACAATTTCAAGGTAATTCATCTCACGGTGGATGATGACCTCCCACTCCATACTATTATCGCGCGACATCATACGTTCCATGACACCAACCTTCGATGCAGAAAAATCAAAATTATTTGTACTATGCGTGAACACAGCCCCCTCGCATTGATCGCCTTGGGATAATGTATATAATTTGAATCCCGTGAGCAATCACACAAATGAGGTATTCTTCTGCAAAAAAGGAGTTCCGTGTATGATTTCCGATCAGCTGCGTGATACTCGTTGGATCACTCTTCGTTCCATTCCTGCACATCTCCATGCAAATGACCGGAAGTTATTTCACCAGCACCAGTTTCTCGCCGCCGAATATTCTCCCGCACCCATCCTCGCAAAATAAACGCCGGCAGCAAAGAATGATGCGTTCCACGTAACGGACTATTGCCCGGCGTTCTTTTCTTCATTCACGAGCCGCGTCATTTCTCTGCCGAGCATATCATAGATGGACACTACTACGTGTGTTGCGGCCGGCACTTCGTACGCAATTAGGATAGAAGGATTGAATGGATTCGGATAATTATTCAACAGAACGGATTTCAATAACTTCGGACCCGAAAAATATAATCCCTTGGCTGACAGTACATTTGAACGGACACGCAAGAATGGCTGTTGCTGAGGGTAGTTCTTCTCCGTGTCCTCTGTGGCCCGGTATTTCTTTCTGTGTTATCAGTGTTCTCTTGAAACGTCCCTACGGACGTCCCAACATTGGTGATCATTCGTGTTCTTTGCGGATTGTTTTTCTCCGTGACCTCTGTGGCTCCGTGGTGAACGCTTTTGAAGCAAATCCCTCTATACTACGTTGCATTTCACTTTGATTTGTGCTACTTTGAAACGTCATTTTATCATTTTATTGCCGATTTTCCCCGATTTTTGCAGTTGGACGGACGCAGGGTGCAGCCACACACCAATAATTACAGT
This sequence comes from Bacteroidota bacterium, assembly GCA_049317705.1. Classification (GTDB taxonomy): domain Bacteria; phylum Bacteroidota; class Ignavibacteria; order UBA10030; family UBA8401; genus UBA8401. The sequence continues at coordinate 1,500 of JBMOHT010000294.1, forward strand.
GGAGAACGATCCGGGAAAAGGGCCAAAAGAGCAGGAGTTATGGCAGAAGAAACACCCGAGCAGCAGCCGGAACAGCAGGCTGAGCCGCAGAATACCAACAATCCCAAACGGGATAACCCGTTCCGCCGAAAGAATTTCCGCGGAAAATACCCGCGCCCCCAGCGCAAACCGGAATCTGAATTCCCCTCCCTAGAGAAAGTGGACGAACTTCCGGCAACAATTTTCGGTGAAGAAGCGGTCACCGCAGAGAAACAACCGCAGGAACAAGCTCCGGCACAACCCCAGCAGCAACAGCAGCCCCGTCCTCAGCAGCAGCAGAGACAACCGCAGCAGCCCAGACAGCCGCAACAACCTCGACAACAGCGCGAACCGAGAGAACAACGTGAACCGCGCGAACCGCAGCAGAGAAATTCCGGCGGCGGCGTTTCTGTCTCCGTTGTCATTCCGTTGCTCAACGAAGAGGAATCACTCCGCGACCTGCACGAACAGCTGAAGAATTCCCTGGCTCGCGTCGGAGGAAATTATGAACTGATCTTTGTGGACGACGGCTCGACGGACAACTCATTCAAAGTGCTTCGTGAATTGAAATCGCGCAACCCGCGCGTGAAAGCGATCCGCTTCCGCCGCAACTACGGCAAGAGCGCTGCGCTTCAGGTCGGCTTCCAGAAAGCGGTCGGCGAATTTGTGATCACGATGGATGCAGATCTGCAGGACGATCCGGCAGAGATCTCGAATCTGGTGCGTGAACTGCGCGGCGGTTACGATGTCGTCTCGGGCTGGAAGAAGAAACGGAAAGATCCTCTCGGCAAGACCATCCCGTCGAAGTTCTTCAATTTCGTCACAGCAAAGGTCACCGGCATCAACATCCACGACTTCAACTGCGGACTCAAAGGGTACCGTAACGACGTGGTAAAGAGCGTGAACGTCTACGGCGAACTTCACCGCTACATTCCCGCATTGGCGCACTGGCTCGGATTCCGTGTCGGCGAGACGGTGGTGAACCATCGTCCCAGAAAATACGGCAAGACAAAATTCGGCATGGCCCGCTACTCGCGCGGATTCTTGGATCTGCTGACGGTCGTCTTCACCACACGGTATGTCTCGCGTCCTCTCCATCTGTTCGGCGGCTGGGGCATCCTTTCCGCGCTTTCCGGATTCGGCATCAGCGCGTGGCTGGCATACGAAAAATATGTGAACGGTCAGCCGCTCAGCAATCGTCCGCTGTTCATGGTTGCACTGATCATGATCATTCTCGGCGTGCAGTTCGTCTCTATGGGACTGCTCGGTGAACTGATCACCAAGAACCAGCAATTGGAAAAAGAGTATTCCATCCGTGAAGAGCTGTAAATGAAGATCACGCTGATCGGACCTGCGTACCCGCTTCGCGGCGGGAACGCACTCTTTGTCGCTCACTTGTACGAAGCACTCTCGGCGCACCACACGGTTGATGTGGTGTCGTTCTCCCGTTTGTACCCGTCCATCCTGTTCCCCGGCGTCCGTCAGAACGATATCAGCAGTTCTCCGCTCAAGAAACATCCCGCTCGTCCGCTGCTGGATAGCGTCAACCCTCTCACATGGTTCTCCGCTGCGAAGAATGTTATTTCAAATCGTCCTGACGTCGTTATCTTCACATGGTGGAATCCGTTCTTCGGTCCTCTCGTGCGCACCGCTGCATCGACGATCAAGAAAGCGGGAATTCCCGTCATCATCGTTGCTGAGAACGTGATCTCGCATGAAGGACGCGCCGTTGATCTGATCCTGACGAAACTCGCGCTCAACACGGCGGATGCGTTCCTCGTCCTTTCGAAAGTGGTGGAAGAGACAGTAAAGAAATTATATCCGAATGTTCC
>JBMOHT010000295.1:0-3311 GCA_049317705.1 Bacteroidota bacterium
GCATCCAGCGATGCTGCCGGTGCGGATTCTGCCAATGTAGCGATGTCCTCATTCACAAGCCGTATCTACCGCGGTATCATTCCCGGTGCAGTGAACAGGGACGGTCGTAGAGTAGCATACAAAGGCGGCGCGACCGACAATTCCAGTATCAATTTTGTCTCAGCACAGTTCGGCGGTTACTTTGCCGGAACAACAAAAATGTCCTACAAGAATGGACCGAGGGATATCGATTCCACCGGAGGTCTGTTGTGGAGTCAGTATGCCATCCGTATCTCGGGTGTGGTCACACGGGAAGACAGTATCGCTCAGGTGACCAATCTTGATGTTGTCCTTCAGGATTCACTCGGCGGAGCAACGGTGTTCAGTCCGCTCTATAACGGCGTTGCCGGATTGAAAGTAAAACGCGGCAATAAATATGAAGTGGAAGGAAGGATCGCAGCGAACAATGGACTCTTCCAGGTGCGCGAACAATCAACAGGTCATCCGACACCGAAATTCACCGATCTTGGACCGGGCGTTCTCCCAGTACCGAAAAAGATCACGTTGAACGACTTGAAATTCTTAGGACAAGGTGAACAATTAGAGAACGTTCTTGTTGAAGTAGCGAACCTTCGTCCGACAGCATCTTCGCTTGCTTGGCCGGCTGCCGGTGCTGCAAGCACGGGGACGAATATGACGGTGACCGATAACGGCACTGACAGTGTAACGATGAGGGTCTATCACAATAACAGTGATCTTCGCGGTGAAGCGATTCCTTCCCCGTGGAGAAAGGTCGTCGGAATTGCAGGTCAGTTCGATGCGACCGCAGTGAAGGATTCGCTGTATCAGATCCTTCCGAGAGACCGTGCGGACTTTACTGTCGCACCGACTCTGCCGTTAACATTCGAACCGAATAATGTGGACTATTCCTTCACCGATTTCAGCGGTGCAATTGCATCAAGAATTCCGAATCCTCAGGTCAGCGGAATCAACACCACCGGTAATGTCATGAAGATGGTGAAAGGTGCCGGCGATCCGTGGGCAGGTTCGTATCTGACACTGCTTGCTCCCATCAAATGGGATGACAAACGGACATTCTCCGTAAAGGCGTTCATGCCGAAGGTCGGTTCGAAACTCCTCTTCAAAGTTGAGAACCTCAGCAACGGCGGGATCAATATGGAGAAAGAAGCTGTCTCAACGGTAGCTAATGCTTGGCAGGAATTCACATTCGACTTCTCCGCGATCGATACAAGCAAAACGTACCAGAAGATCGTTGTTATCGGAGATCTCGGAATAGTGGGTGACGGCTCAGCGAACTTCACGTATCTGATCGATGAGATCAATCTGGTGAAGAGCATTCCGGTCCTTCCGCTGGATTTCGAACTCAATTCCGTCAATTATGATTTCGTGAATTTCGACGGCGGCGCAGCAACACGCATTGCAAATCCGCAGAGCAGCGGTATCAATACCAGTGCTTTTGTCGGTAAGATGGTCAAAGGCGCAGGTCAGCCGTGGGCAGGTTCGTATCTGTCGATGGCCCGTCCGATCAACTTCTCAAAGGATAAGTTCTTCTCCGTAAAGGTCTTCATGCCGAAAGCAGGAGCAAAACTCCTACTGAAGGTCGAGAATCAAACGGACGGTGCTGTGAATATGGAACGCGAGCAGACCGTAGCAACAGCCAACGCATGGGTCGAATTGAAGTACGATTTCAGTGCGATCGATACCAGCAAACAATATCAAAAAGTGGTCTTGATCTTCGATATGGGAATCGTCGGAGACGGCTCCGCGAACTTCACATATCTCTTTGATGATATCAAACAGATCCCGCCTCCGCCTCCGGTGATCCCCGGTGTGAAGCCGGTCTTCCCGATCTGGGCAAAGACGAAAGCGGCAGGAACATTCCCGCTTGCATTCTCTACTGGGAACTTCGAACGGGGAATGGCAGCAGGAGTTGTTGATGGAAAGAACCGCGTGTATGTTGTGTCCCGTAACGGCGGTCCGAAAGTGATCGTATACGACGCAGCGAAAGGCGACAGTGTCGGCGTTCTGTTCCAAAGTGCTACTCCCGCAAGCGGAACATTCCCGCTGAATGCTATTGAAGTATCGGACGACGGTGTGATACTCGCTTCCAATATGACAATCGATGCAGCAGCAGCATCCTTCAAGGTCTATCGCTGGAACAAAGAGACCGATTCCATCAAGACCGTGATCGATTACAACGGTGCCGGACTTCCCGCCGCTTCACGTCTGGGCGATATGTTCAGCGTCTATGGTAAAGCGTCCGATAACACACTGGCAGTGTACGCCGCTGTGTCCGGAAAAGATAACGTCGTGAAGTTCACCACAACGGATAACGGTAAGACATTCACCCCGACAGTGCTCGTACTGAGCAACGGTGCGATGGGAACACAGCCGAACGTTGTGCGCGGTGCGGACGGATTGCTCTATGTGAAATCCTATGCCAAAGGACTCACCATTCACGATTCGACCGGTGCATTGAAAGATACTATTTCCGGCAGTCTCGTCGGCTCCGACGGCACCAACATCAAAGTGTTCAATCGCGGTCCGCAGAAATTCGTAGCAGTCTATTATCCGAATGACGGCGGTGCTCTCACCGACGAGCGGTTCTCGGTAGTCAATGTTACGGATCCGAAGAATGCATTCATTGAATTCAATTCTCCGTCCATCGGAAATGTTGTGAACGGGAATGGAACCGGTGCAGTGGACCTTATCATGAAAGATTCCAACGCAGTGTTCTATCTGCTCGGGACCAATAACGGTCTGGCTGCATTCACACCAAGTCCGAACGAAGTGATCAAGACGCTGGATACTCTGTCGTACATCACATCGAAGAACATTCTGAGGAACCCGTACGGCGCAGGATTCATCACCGGCGTGAACAGTTACGGTGATATCGGAAAATATCAGCGCTTTGATTTCAAATCGCAGGATATGCTCAGTGCAGTATCGGTGAACTTCGGATTCAAGCAGATCGTTGGAACGCCGGATACCATCCAGGTCGTAATCCGCGCTGCTGATTCAACAGTGAACAAAGCACCGAAAAATGTGCTTCAGTTCATTAAGTTCACTACGGACATGATCGATACCACGGGACGTGGAAATATCTTTATCCTGCCATTCCCGATCAAAACGAACGGATCAGTCTATGTCGGTTTTGAATGGTCACCCGCCGGCAACGATACGTTCGCGGTTTTCTCGGATAAGAACGGTGAAGGCGACAATGCTCATCGTGCGTGGGAACGGTTCAGCGATTCAACGTTCAACGATTTCGGAACGTGGCTGAATCCTTCATTCTCGTGGGACCTTGATGC
>JBMOHT010000296.1:0-3282 GCA_049317705.1 Bacteroidota bacterium
TCAATCAACGAATGAGGAACTGCAGTCCACCAACGAGGAACTGACCACCTCCAAGGAAGAGATGCAGAGCCTGAACGAAGAACTGCAGACGATGAATGTGGAACTGCAGACCAAGGTGGCGGATTTTGTTCAGGCGAACAATGATATGAAGAATCTCCTGAACAGCACCGAGATCGCCACTCTGTTCCTGGAAAAGAATCTGACGATCCGGCGTTTTACAGACACGATCACGAAATTATTCAAACTCCGGTCGTCGGATATCGGAAGACCGTTCACCGATCTTGTCACTGATCTGAACTATCCCGAGATCCACGCACATGCAGAACAGGTGCTGAAGACCCTCATCACCATGGAAACGATCGTGACCACGGTCGATAAACGATGGTTCACTGTCCGCATCATGCCGTATCGTACGCTCGATGACCGGATCGACGGTCTGGTGATCACCTTTTTAGATATTACGATCGCAAAGAATCTGGAAATAGAATTGAAAAAGGCCAATGAAGCCCTGCTGAATCAGAAGGACAAATCACAATGATGATGCATGTTTATGATGATCCATCTCTCTGCTAAAGATGCGTATGAAAAACTCTCTCGACTCGGCGGACTCCCGGCGGATCCGAAAAAAAGCGGAAGAACTGTTCACGAATTCACCCCAGTCAATAGCTGCCGATCATTCTGAAGCAGAATTACAGAGACTCAACCAAGAACTTGAGGTTCACCAGATCGAGCTTGAGCTCCAGAACGAAGAATTGATCGCGGCACGGGAGGAGGCATTATCCAATGCAAATAAATACAGTGAGTTGTATGATTTTGCTCCCATCGGATATTGCTCCCTTACATATGAAGGTGAAATTGTTGATATCAATCTCAGCGGAGCACAGCTGCTGGGAGAAGAACGGTCATATGTTGTTCATCATCGGTTAGAATCATTCCTCACTCCCGCTTCCAAAACGATCTTCAGCAATTTCATGGTGAACCTCGCCCGTATGCAAACGAAAGAAGCTTGTGAAGTGATGTGTGTGCAGAACGATAAGGCAATGTCTGTACTGCATTTGAAAGGGATCAAGAGGAATGATGGCGCCCGGTTTTTCGTAACAATGGAAGATATCACCATCGCCAAACATGCGGAACGTGCGTTGATCGAGAGCGAGAATAATTATCGCCTCGCACTGATGAATCTCAAAGAGGCGCAATCGATCTCCCATATGGGAAGTTGGAAATGGGACCTTCAAACCAGCACGGTAGAATGGTCGGACGAGATGTTCCGTATTTTCGGGATCGATAAGGAGACCTATTCCGGGCGGCTCGGTGATGTCATCGCAAAAGTGATCCACCCCGATGATCTGCACATCGTATCGCCTGACAATGCGCAATCTTTTGCGAATAATGCGCCGATAGAATACCGCATCATTCTTCCGGATGGATCGGTGAGGAACATTCAGGCGTTGGCCGGATCGGTTCAGAAAAGCGAACATGGCAAACCGTTGTTCCTTGCGGGGACAGCACAGGATATCACTGAGCGGAAGACTGCAGAAGAGGCGTTGCGCAATGCCCAGCGTTTGGAAGGGATCGGAACCCTCGCTGGAGGGATCGCACACGATTTCAATAATCTGCTCACCTCCATGATGGGAAATATCTCTATTGTGAAGGGCAGAACACCGGAGTCAGATCGTTCAATGAAGAATTTGGAGCGGGCACTGAATGCAATGGACCGGGCAGCGACACTGACGAAACAGATCATGGCATATTCGGGTAAAGGGAAATTCCATCTTGAGGTGGTGGACCTGGTGAATATGGTGAAAGAGCATTTGAATTTATTTGAAGCATCGTTCGCCGGGAATGTTTCCATTGTTCCTTTGCTTGCTTCTTCTCCCGTGTCCGTTTTTGGTGATCCGGCGCAGATCGAACAGATCGTCATGAACCTGATCATCAATGCCGCAGAATCATTGGGAGAGAAGAATGGAACCGTGCAGATCGAGGTATCGGTGAGATCATTCATCGGAGATGAATTGACTGTATTCGATCCTGGTCCCGATGGTAAGTTGAAAGGGGGCGTCTATTCTTTCTTCCGTGTGAGTGATACAGGCTCAGGAATGAATGCCGAGACGATGCGAAAGATCTTCGATCCGTTCTTCACAACAAAATTCGTAGGACGAGGTTTGGGATTGTCCGCTGTCCTGGGTATCATCCGGGGGCATCACGGCGGGATCCGGGTCCAAAGCACGGTGGGAGTCGGAACGACGTTCGAGGTTGTGATCCCGTACTATGCAGTTGAGAAACAGCAGGAGAAAGAACAGGAGCCGCGGATCGTCGTATCAGATCAAAAACCGTCCATTCTTTTTATTGATGATGAGGATTACATCGTTGAATTGGCAGAAGATGTCTTTCAACATATGAAATATCAATTCCAATCTGCCACTGATCCTGTCGACGGCATTTCGATCTATCAACAGCAATGGCGTTCCATCGATATTGTGATCCTTGATTATTCAATGCCGAAATTGAACGGCAGAGAAGTACTCATAGAATTAAGAAAGATCAATCCCAATGTCGTTGTGATCATGTGTTCCGGTCATTCCGAAGATGAATTGATCCATATGCTCGGAAATACCCGTCCCTCAACCATCGTTTCCAAACCTCACACCGGTATGGCTCTTCTCCATTCCGTTGATACATTGTTCGAACAGGCGAGAAATCGTTGATATGGGCCAATACTGACTGCCGGATGATCTCTGTGTATGGTTACCGCTCCAGACTCAACCATGAATGAAGCTGTTGTTGAGATGGTTCATTGTTGTTCACCGCAGTGCTCCGAGATATAGCCTTATCCTGCAGTTGGTTACACCTTCCTGATCTCACTCAAACCCTTTTCCATCGTTCCATAGGCATTAAGAAGTATTATTCTTCTTTTTGTCATTCAATTAAACCTTCCGAGTGCCTAACTCATCTTACATTATTGCCTCGCTTTTTGTAAAAAATATCAATCCTTGAGCGCAAGTTTTTACACAAATGAGTGTCTAAAAAGATATACCGGTATCAACTGAATGAGTGAATCAGAGATCATAGAACGCCTGAAGAACGGCGACCATGAAGCGTTTCGCGCCCTAGTCGGCACGTATCAGGACCGCATTTTAAATGGTGCATTCAAATTCGTCCGGAATATCGAAGCTGCAGAGGATATCACGCAGGAAGTATTCATTGAGACCTTTGAATCGATCCGCTCGTTCCGGGGTGATTCGCGGTTGTCGACGTGGCTCTATCGCATCATGGTGGCGAAGT
>JBMOHT010000297.1:0-3272 GCA_049317705.1 Bacteroidota bacterium
TTGTGCTGACGGGACACGACCACACGTACGGACGAAGCTACAAACTGAAGAACGGCGTTAAGGTCTCCGACAAAGAAAAGGGAACGGTGTATGTCCTTTCCGTAAGTGGTCCGAAGATGTATTCGGTGAATTCGAAGTATACAGATATCATGGCGAAGATCGGCGGGAATGTGCAGCTGTTCCAGGTGATCTCCATCGACGGCAGGACGCTGAAGTATACATCCTATAAAGCTACCGGCGAAGTATATGATACATTCCAATTGGTGAAATAAGTGTTTCTGAATGATAAAAATATGAACCGTTCAATCGCTCGTTCTCTTTTTCTTTCGGTCATCATTCTTCCTCTCTTTGTTACGGCACAGAATGAAGAAAAGGTGTCGTTGAAAAATGAATGTTATGCTACCGCATCACAGCTTGCGTCGTCGCTGCTGAAACTTCAGATCACGGAAAAGAACGACCCAAATTTCGGCGCGCTTTCCTGTCCTGAATGCAAAGTGCTCCATACGCGGGCAGCAGAATCGGTCTTGCCGTTTGCAGTTGTTTATCAAAAAACTGGTGATAAGCGGTACCGAGATGCGGCCATTCGTGTGACCAACTGGCTCATTAAGCAGCAGTTTCCCGAAGGACAGTGGAAAGAGACGCCATGGGAATGGACCGGAACGACAGCTGACCAATTGTTGATGATCGTCTATTCGTATCCGATCCTTCAGAAATCGCTCTCCGCTGATGAACAGAATTTGTGGCTTGCATCCATGAAGCATGCAGCAGATTATTTGGTGAAGTATATGAGTCCCGATTTTGCCAGCATGAATTATTGTCCCACATCCGCTGCGGTGCTTGCGGCAGTCTATCGTCTTGTGCCGGATTCGGCGTATCTGCGTAAAGCGAAGAATCTTGCACGATGGACGGTCGCCAAAATGGATGATGCCGGATTCATTCAGGGAGAAGCGGCGCGTTCACACGGAATTAAATACGGTGTGGATCTCGGGTATGAACTTGATATGTCATTATGGGGCTTAGGTCTGTATGCACGGCTGACGAACGATTCGTTCATTGAAGGAACGGTGAAACGTGCCCTTCAAAAGGATATTTATTTCATGTATCCCAACGGCGCGATCGATGCGTCGTGGGGAAGCCGATGTTATAAGTGGACGACCTTCGGAAGCAAGACCGCCGATGGACCGCAGATCCTTTTCAGTATGTATGCGGATGACGATCTTCGCTATGTGACAGCAGCAGTAAAGAACTTGCGTTACCTCAGAACGATGATCAAGGACGGCATGATCGGCAACGGCCCGCAATTCTGGTCGCTGTTCCCGAGTCAGCTCTGTAATTATCCAACATTCGCACGTGCGAAAAATCTATCACTTGCGTATTTGATCGGTTTCCAGAAAGAGACCGTATTGGTGCCGCTTCCATCCGATGAGACGGGATGGATGAAATATTATCCGACGGTGAATGTTGCCGTCGCACGCTCGAAGAATTTTATGATGACGGTCTCTGCATACGGTTATAAGGATCTTGCGAACACGAACGGCGGACAGTACAATCAGCATCCCACGGGAGGTTCCGCATGCAATGTGTGGGCAAAGGATTTCGGATTCCTGCAGACATCGAGTCAAACACGGTACGTCCGCGGTGAACCGATCCACATGCCGGCGGTGAATGATACGGTGATCGCGTTGACACCGCGGCTCGAGTTCATGGATAGCACCGGATTCTTCACAAATCTCTATGAATTCGAAGGACGGATGGCCGTCCGTTCGAATGCGGATACAGTAGCTGTGATCACGACCGTCGGCGAATTAAAGGATGAGCAATGGTATCAAGGCGGGATAGGATATACGATCGAACACCGGTTATTCGATGATGCGGTTGAGAAGACCGTCACTGTGAATTTCCACGACCATCAAACGCCGGTGAACATCATCGAGCCGTTCGTGCAGGATTCGCTCACCACATTCGACTTTATCGATGCGCGGACCGTGATCATCCGAGGCGCAAAAAGAACATTGAAATTTGAGATCATCCGCGGTACCGGGACTGCGGAACGGAGTCCGAAAGCATCGCGCTTCCTGTTCCCGTTCCCCTCCATGAAATGCGAACCGATCGTGATCACACTGGAAAAACCGCAGGATGAATTCATCCGGCAGATAACCTATCGGATTTCGGTAGTGAAATAATGGAACAGCAGATTCCGATAATACTGAACACACAATTCCACAGTACGCAGATGAATATTCTGGTTGCACCGAACAGCTATAAGGAATGCATCTCTTCGGTGAACGCTGCGAAACTGATGTCTGAAGTATTAGCGAAACGTGGATATCGGCATGTTACTTTGCTGCCGTTGTCGGACGGGGGAGACGGATTCCTCGAGGTCTGTACGGAAAAATATGGTCTGCAAGTCCTGCCGTTTACGATGGGAACCTGCTGCAGCGATTCACCGACGACCGTCAATGTCGGGTACGATAAAAGAATGAGAACGGGATACGTGGAAGCGGCGGACATCATCGGACTGAAATTGATCCCGGCCGCATTGCGAAAACCGCTGAAGCTGAATTCAGCCAACTTCGGCGGATTCCTGAAGCTATTGAGTGAGACCGATTTCGGCATCAGAAGGCTGGTGATCGGACTCGGCGGGACAGGGACGACCGATCTTGGTCTGGGACTCTGCACTGTGTTCGGCCTGAAACTCTACGATGAATCCGGTGAAGAATTAGAAGTGATCCCCGAGAATTATTATCGAGTTCATAGGATCGTACTTCCACAACGTCTCCAGATGAGGATCGATGTTGTGCATGATGTGGAATGCGCGTTGCTGGGAATGAATGGAATGAGCAGGACCTTTGCAGGACAAAAAGGAGCGAATGAAGAGGAGATAGAACACATCGAAATGGGAGTGGAGAATATCCTCAACATCTTATCATGCGATCACGGTATTGAATTTAAGGAAAAATCATTCGGTGCCGGTGGTGGTTTAATGGTCGGTCTTTCACTTCTTGCGGGTATTCAACCTGTCCCGTCAAAAGAATTCGTCCTGCACCAATTGGAATTGGAATCTGCCGTTCGTGAATGCGATGTCATCATCTCCGGCGAAGGGAAGTTCGACGGACAAAGTTTTATGGACAAAGCGGCAGGGATCGTTGTGAAAGAAGCACAGCGGCAGCAAAAGCCAGTCGTCCTGATCGTCGGTAGTGCAGAAAGCGGTCTGTCGGATACAGCGGACGGAATTCCGGAGATCTTTGAGATGCGTCCTTTATATAATTCTA
>JBMOHT010000298.1:0-3255 GCA_049317705.1 Bacteroidota bacterium
TGGTCCGAAAAGAGAATATACAATCCCTGGGTGATGCGCTGAAACTGCTGGTGCAGTCCCTCGGCATCGAGAAACAGGTCGAGCAGTACAAGATCTTCGATGTATGGAACGACGTGGTCGGACAGCAGGTAGCGAAAGTAGCACAGCCGGAACGGCTGGCGAACGGGGTCCTGTTCGTGAGTGTGAATAATGCGCCGTGGAGGACCGAGCTGACGTTCCGAAAAAAAGAGATCCTGGAAAAGATCCATCAAGAAACGAATTCAAAGAGTATCACCGATATTAAATTCCGATGACGGAATAAAAAACGCCGCCACAGAGTTCACAGAGTAACAACAATAATTGATCGTCTGTGTAATCTGCGGCAATAATAACAACAAGCATACATCATCACAAAGGAAACACTGTGGCTGAAACCAAAGAAAAGAAACAGACCGGAGAGTATACTGCCGACGATATTACCGTATTAAAAGGACTTGAAGCGGTCCGCCGCCGTCCCGCCATGTACATCGGCGACGTGAGCACGCGCGGTCTGCATCACTTGGTATACGAAATTGTCGACAACTCTATCGACGAAGCGCTTGCAGGATACTGTAAGAACATCGACGTGAAGATCAATAAGGATGGAAGCATCTCGGTGATCGACGACGGCCGCGGTATTCCTACCGGTATCCACAAAGAGGAGAAACGTTCCGCGCTTGAAGTTGTTCTCACGGTTCTTCATGCCGGCGGAAAGTTTGACAAGAATACCTACAAGGTCTCCGGCGGTCTTCACGGCGTCGGTGTTTCGGTGGTGAACGCGCTGAGCGAGGTCCTCGAGGTAACGGTAAAGACCGAAGGAAAAGTGTGGTATCAAAAATATAAAAAAGGCGACCCCGTTGCCCCGGTAAAAGTGATCGGTACAATGAGTAAGACCGACAAGACCGGAACAACGGTCACGTTCATGCCGGACGGCACCATCTTCAAGAACCGCACCTATAAATTCGATACTCTTGCCGAACGTCTGCGCGAACTCGCATTCCTCAATCCCGAAGTGACGCTGGAGATCACCGATCTGCGGAACAAACAGGAACAGACGGAGAAATTCCACTTCAAAGGCGGACTGATGGAATTCGTGAAGTATACGGATTCGACCCGTCCTTCCATCATGAAGAAAGTGTTCCACGCCAAAGGCGAAGGAAAAGATGAGAACGACCGTACGGTCGAAGTTGAGGCTGCATTCCAGTATAACGATCAGTATTCCGAGAATGTCTTTTCGTATGTGAACAACATCAACACACACGAAGGCGGAACGCATCTTGTCGGTTTCAGGACCGCCATTACGCGCTCGCTGAATAATTTTGCTTCGAAGAACAATCTGGTGAAGGATGATAAGATCCAGCTGACCGGCGAGGATTTCAAAGAAGGTCTCACCGCGGTGATCAGTGTGAAGGTGCCCGAGCCGCAGTTCGAAGGACAGACGAAGACGAAACTCGGCAACAGCGAAATTAAATCCATCGTTGAATCGGTGATCGGACCGGCCCTTGCGGACTGGCTCGAGAACAATTCACCCGATGCGAAACGCATCATCGAAAAATCCCTCCGCGCCGCCGAAGCACGCGAAGCATCGCGCAAGGCACGCGACATTGCACGCCGCAAGAATGCGATGGACGGCGCAGGACTTCCCGGAAAACTGGCGGACTGCTCCAGTAACGATCCCGAACATTGCGAAATGTATCTGGTCGAAGGAGACTCCGCAGGCGGAAGCGCGAAACAGGGACGCGACAGGAAATTCCAGGCGATCATGCCGATGAAAGGAAAGATCCTGAACGTTGAGAAAGCGCGTCTTCATAAGATGCTCGAGAACGAAGAGATCAGGAACATCTTCACCGCGATCGGTGCCGGCGTGGGCGAGGATTTCAACGCGGAAAAATTACGCTACAACAAGATCATCCTCATGTGCGATGCTGACGTCGACGGATCCCATATCCGCACACTGCTGCTGACGCTGTTCTTCCGCTACATGAAACCGCTGATCGAACTCGGTCACGTGTACATCGCACAGCCGCCGCTCTATAAATTGAAAAAAGGAAAGACGGAATTATATGCGTTCGACGATGAAGAACGCGACGTCATCCTGAAACGCCTGAAAGGCGAAAAAGCGGACAAGAAATCCGAAGGAGAAAATGAGGAGACATCGACGGAAGAAGGAGCAGTGATCAAGGGGGGCATCATCATCTCGCGCTTCAAAGGTCTCGGCGAAATGAATCCCGAACAGCTCTGGTCCACCACCATGAATCCCGAAACACGCACGATCCTTCAGGTCGGTATCGAGAACGCGGCGGATGCCGACAGAACGTTCTCCATCCTGATGGGGGACGATGTGGAACCGCGCAGACAGTTCATCGAGAAGAACGCGAAGTATGTGCGGAATCTGGATGTGTAACTGATGAAAATTATCCTGCTGCTTTCTGTGTTCGCCGTTGCTCAGCTCGTTTCGCAGCAGCGGTTCCTGATAGAAGAGCGCGGACAGTACGGATACATCGATTCAGCAGGAACAACAATGATCGCGCCGCAGTATTTTGCGCGGTCGAGCTTCAGCGAAGGAAAAGCAAAACAGCTGAGGAATCGGTGGCTGCTGGACAACGAGACATTCTTTTTGAATCCGGACGGATCCACAGCGTTTGAAACACATTACAACGAAGCAGGGAATTTTTCGGAAGGACTCGCGAAAGTACTGGATGTCAGCTGGGTGCTGTGGAGATACTGGGGATTCATCGATACGAACGGAAAAGAAGTGATCGCACCAGAATATTCTGATGCCGGAGATTTCCATAACGGACGAGCATGGGTGGTGAAACGGCCGATCCTGTTCCCCGGAGCAGATATTCACTTGTTCGGGTTTATCAACACTGCGGGAAAACTTGTTATCAACTATCAGTTCGAACGGGCGAACGATTTTTCCGAAGGTCTTGCTGCGGTGACAATGAAAGGCGCGTCAGGATTCATCGACACGGCCGGAGCGACGGTGATCGATCTTCAGTATGACAGAGTGAGCAGTTTTTCTGAAGGACTCGTCCGCGTAAAGAAGAACGGCGCGTGGGGGTATCTCGATAGGACAGGAAAGACGGTAATTCCTATCGAGTATGAAGAAGCGCGCGATTTCAGCGACAGCGCAGCGCTGGTGAAAAAGAACGGAACATGGAGTTTCATCGATCATTCGGGAGCGAAGATCCTTCCGATGGAATACAGCGAAGTGCAGTTCTTTTCCGAGGGACT
>JBMOHT010000299.1:0-3241 GCA_049317705.1 Bacteroidota bacterium
TCGCGAATCTTGGCGTCCTTCGCGGATGAAATATTTGCTTTTCTTTGTGGCTTTGTGTGAGCTCGGTATTTTTTTCAATATTCTGTTTTATTTTCGGGCCGTATCATAGCTCTTCATTTGTGTTGATTCGTGATATTCCCGCCAAAAGGCGGCGGGCAGGCGTGGTTTGTTCTTCTTCGCGAATCTTAGCGTCCTTCGCGGATAAAAAAATGCTCTTCGTTGTGCTTACCCGCCGGTTTTTTTGGCGAGACATTGTGTGAATGATCTTCACAATTCTTATCCGCGTAAATCCACCTTTTTCCGTCTGATCCGTGTTCTATTGTTCTTGATCTTCTTCGTGTCTTTGTGTGAGAATGACTTTACCGTTTTGACAATTTGATACCATACCACACTATCCCCGCCGCAACTCCAAGGATCAGAAGCACAACGATGATCGTCCCAAGCACATTCGTCTCTGCCTGGATCTCCGCCGTGATCGTCTTGTCCTCACCGTTCACCGGCTGATTGTCGGAGAGTGCGGTCGTGCGGAGACGGATCTCATATCGTCCGGTGGCGATCTCCTTCGGCGGAGTGAATTCGAGTGTGATCCGTTTCTCCTCCGAAATATCCAGGGACTGGATGACCATCGGATCGATCTTCTTCGTCCAGTTCAGCGGCACATCCGCTTCGATCTTCAGATTGTCGAGACGACGTGTTCCTTCATTGATCAATTCGATGGAGAGCGACACTTTCCCATCCGGTTTGATGGAGTGGAACAACTGCTGCGCACGGACGAGCAGCCGGCCTTTGCCGCGCGGCACAAGCTCCAGTTTCACGTATCCGATCTGCAGCTTTTCGATCTCTTCCTGCGTCCAGGACCGAGACGATACATTCTTGAAATCGTCCATCCTGTCCCGCGGTATCACCAGCACGAAGAACGGGATCGGTTTATCCATTTGGATCTCCGCCGTGGGGCGGTCGGGAAGTGAGACGTCGAGCGCTGCTTTGCGCGTGTTCGCATTCTCCAGGAACTTGAACTGACTGAGCCGCGCCTGTGTCTGCGGATCTTTGAAATACCGGTTCAATTGCTGCGGGAGATTCACTACTTCCAGCGCAAAGGTATTGGACGTTCCGCTGAATAATTCCAGCGTCAGGTCGTATGTTGCGGTCTTGCCGAGTTCTGCTTCCTGGGAAAATTGCTGAGACTGTACGATCACTTTGTTCTGAGACGCATCCTTCTGCAGGAAGATCTTCATCGTCCGTGATGAGCCGTTGCCGTAGATCAGATTCACTACCACGGCATCAAGGTCCTGCAGCAGGACGAAGTCGATATCCTTCGGATGACCGAACCGCAGTTCATCGATCTTCGCTTCATACGGCTGACTGATGATGGAATTGTCCGTATTCGCGATCGACACATAGATGTTCGGGATAACATCCGGCTGCAGCGAGCGGAAGAGCTGGTCCTCCATCTTCACCAGTTTCTGGAATTCCGCATTTCCCCCCGATGTATTGATGAGCGTGATGCGGACATGTTTCTTACCGTCCCGCGTCTGATATTTCACCGCTTTCTCAACGGAGATGAACTGTCCCTCGAACAGAACAGCCAGTAAGGACTGCTGATAGTTCACCTCTGCGTCGGAGAAGGAGACCTTTGCCCGGTCCAGTTCGGCTTGAGAGAGGAGTCCCTTTTTGAAAAGATCCTGCTGCCGGTTGAACTCGCTCCGACTGAACTCGTAAGCTTCCTTCGCACGTTTCAACCCGAGCAGACGGTACTTGTCGTCCCGTTGATTGAAGTATGGATTTCCCTGTGCGAACAGTGGTTCAGCGGTAGAGATGAACAGCGACGTGAAAAGAATAATGGTTGCTATGTGCTTCATAATTTTTAGATTCATAAATCTTATTTTCCGCTAAAAGCTATGTCATTCCGGCCGAAGGCTCGTTGAGCGAATGCCGGAATCCTGAGCGTTGCTATTTGCTGCGCATGATCATCCGCCCCATCGGTTTCGGCTTGCTGATCGATTCTTTGGAAACTTTCCCGTCCCGAGAGAACTCGATCGTCACACTGTCGCCTTCCTTCAATTCCGAATACACGGTATCGAATTCTTCAGCCGTCGATACTTTAGCGCCGTTCAACGAGAGTACAACATCATTCTCTTTCGGAATGAAGGTTTTGAAATTCTGTTCCACCGTCGGCAGCGTACCGCTCACTACGGCATGCTTCTCCTTCGTGATGAGCCGCAGTCCGAGCGCCGGAAGCACCTGTTCTCCCTCTTTTCCTTCCATACGGATCATCATTCTTCCGTTACCGCCCGATTCCTTATTCAATTCCTCTTCGCTCTTCTTCGTGAATTTAGCGATCTGAAGATTCTCGCCCCGTTTGATACCCATCTTGAATTCGTCGCCTGTCTTGGTATTCTCGTAGAGTTCGCGAAGTTCCTTAACGGACTTTACTTTTTTCCCATTCGCCATCAGGACAAGGTCGTCCTTCTGAATGTCCGCATTCTGTTTCTCATTGTTCCCCAGTATGATCTCGACCTTCAGATTGTCCTTGTTCGGAACGATCACCGCGCCGAGTTCACGGATGATCACCGCATCATCCATGGAGAATTGTCTGGTGATCCGTTTTGGTTCCTGACTGAAGAGACAATGAGCAGAGTGGACGGCGAGGAAAGAGAGAAGCAGCGCTGCGAGAACATGTTTCATGGTGGTCCTTTCGAATTGATGGTGTATTGATGTGCTGCGTTTGACGGTCAATCTACTTCTGTTGTTGCGCGATTCATAGTTAAAGAGTGTTACGGAGTGTTAAAAAATGTTAAACGGCAGGATTTTCATTCAACCGTTCATTAGATTGTGTCATGAAACGAGACTCAAAACGTATCACCGTTATCATCTCGGCGATCAGTATAGCGCTCATTGGACTGATCACACTGCAGGTCATTTTGCTCGTCGATTCGTACCGTCAAAAGGAGCAGGCGTTCGACCGCAATGTGCTGAATGCACTGAATTCGGTCGCTCAGCGGATCGAGAAAGATGAAGCGGCATCGAAGATCTTCAATGTTGCGATGACACTTCCTCCTCAGCATTCCGGAAAGCCATTCGGGGCACCCAAAAAGATCATCATGCGAACCGAACGATTTGGGGGACCAAAGAGCGATATCTCGTGGATCGTTTCCGATACACACCGGTCGTCGGGCGGCAAACAGATGCGTGTGGAAGTATTCCAATCGTCCGGTATCGATACGATGTCCGCCGTGATGAT
>JBMOHT010000300.1:0-3237 GCA_049317705.1 Bacteroidota bacterium
TTATTTTCTGATCACTGCCACTTTTGCCGAGGCGATCTGATCACCGGCACGGTTGTGCGCAACGATAATGTAGATACCGCTGGCGACCATTCTTCCTTCACCGTCCCTGCAATCCCAAAATGCCCTTCCGCCTCCCTGCGCCGGAAATTGTTTGATCACTTTTCCGTTCAGCGCAAGCACCTTCACTGTACTCTCATCGACCAGTCCGCGGATCTCCACGGTCGAGTGGTTGGGAAGATAAACGGGATTTGGCGAAAGGTCAATCGAAGAAAAGGAATTTTTTGCGGCGACTGCGGTTATTTCCACACTCGATAGTCCTTTTTCGGTCCCGAAATATGCGATCCCTTTCTTCGTGTCGAAGGCGATCGACAGGACGTTATCGTCGAGCATCTTCCCGCCGGAGAGTTCTACATTGTATTGCTGCAGAAGCTGGGTCCCGTCCGGCGACAGGATGAAGACACCGGTGGATGTTGCGACCCATTTATTATTGAGAGGATCGACGGCGATACAGTTGATGAGTTGATCGCGGACTGCGCCGAGGAATACTTTTGTGATCCTCGATTTCGGATTCGAAACATCGGTGATGATGGAAATACCTGCGGCAGTACCGATCCACAGATCTCCATCCTTATCGAACGCCATTGTTTCAGTCTGTGTGTTCGTGAGTCCGTCATCCAGTGTAATGGTTCCCCATCCGCTGGATGCTGCGCCGGGCAGAGCCTTCGATTCGTTGAAGAACACCAGCACCGCATCATCGGGCACACGGCCATGTACAGTATTGATGAACCACTTGGTCTGATTTTGATCGATGAGTGTGCCCATCATCCCTGAACCATATTTCCCGTACGGGGAGCCAACGAATGATTCCATCGTAGAATCCGGCCGTATCTTCCACACCACTTTGTCGGTGTTCACCGAGAGGAAACTTGAGAACCAGACATTCCCAAACCGGTCTGTCACCGGTCTCGAAGGAAGCACATAGGAAGGAAGACCGCTTCCATCATTACGGATCAATCCGATGATGCCGGTGGAGTAATCATATCTCTTCACAACATCACCGGCAGAATTCAGCAACAGCAGTCCTTCACCCCACGTGCTGACCCATTTTGAATTATTCGGACCGACAGTGACACCGAAGCAGTCATTTGTCCTCAGCAATGGTGTATTTGTTGTATTGTAATTTCGCCACGTGGTTCCATTGAAACTATAGAATCCGTTCCCGCCGTTGGATTGACCCGTCGCAGACCACAGCACGCCGTTCTCATCCACGGTCAATTGATAGAATGAGTTTGAATACGGACTGTTCGGGAAATAGCTCTGCCAGATACCGTTCTTTACTGACCCAATTCCGTTGTTCTCGAAGCCGAGGTACGCGGTTTTATTCAATTCCGCTGTGCAGGTGACGACATATGGAATGAACGGACTGAGAATGGAAACTCCACCGGAGGTATTGATCGATTTTACCTGACCGAATTCAGTGAACAGCAGCGCTGTGTCGAGCGACGCGATCATTCGAGTGGCTCCTCCAATACCGACGTTGATCCATGCGTTGGATTGATACTTCATTAGACCTGAACCCGTCGATGCATACAACCCATTGTTAAACTGAAGCAAACCGTTTCCTGTCACGTCTAGAGAAAGGATCTCCCATGACTCGGGAGCGGCAAGGTTAACAGCACCTGATTTTGAAGATATGATACCGGCATTCGTAATTGCAAAAAGTTTATTCTGGAATAGGGCGATGGAAATGACCTTCGGCTGAACGGCACCGCCAAAACCTGTATATGTATCTGAGAACTCGAATTTTGTGACGGAAAAAACCGCGATGCCAAACGCCGTCGCAATATACAATTTGTCGCCGGACCGGGTGAAGCCGTTGATCGATTTATTCGTCTTACCGGAAAGCGAAACGTCCGTAATATATTTCCAGGTGCCATGTTTTGAATCGTAGGCATCGATGGCACCGGATTGATGACCAATCCAAATGATCCCTGTCGTATCGGCTGCTATTGCGGTAACATTATTCGAGGAGAGACCGTCTGAGTTGACGATCTTTTGATAGGATGAGTCAGAGGGATCGAAGCGGAACACACCACCGGAGGTAGCAACCCAGAGCGAGTGTCCGTCCGAGGAAACTGCGCGGACACTTTTCATTGCCGTGTAATTCTTCCAGGTGCCGATTCCTGCAGCAGCATCGGCAGAGAAGAATATCCAACAACAGAACAGCACTAAGACAGGAGTAAAGCGACTCATTAATGACACAGTTCCAGCACGCATACGAAAGCCTCCTTAAATGACAGATCGTTTCAGAGTATCAAGAGGTCTTTCGCGCTTTCCTTATTGTTGTGAAACAATCCGTGAGTAAAGGTCCGACATTTCAAGTGCACCGAGCGCAGCATCATATCCTTTGTTCCCCACCGCTCCGCCTGCCCGCTCCATCGCCTGTTCGAATGTGTTGGTGGTGACCACTCCGAACAGCACCGGCAGTCCTTTTTCCTGCGCTACCTGACCGATACCGCGCGCACATTCCTGGCAGATGAAATCGAAATGCGGTGTCTCACCGCGGATCACCGCACCGAGACAGACAACGGCGTTATACCGTTGTTTCGCGGTGATGAACGATGCGACCTGCGGAAGTTCATAGGCACCGGGACAGTGGAACACATCCACATTCACTGCACCGTGTTTCCGGAAACAGTCCAGCGCACCCTCCAGTAATTTTTGGGTGACTGATTGATTGAATTTACTGACAATGATCGCGAATTTTTTTCCATCCGCACTCAAACCGCCTTCATACACTCGGGGAGAAACTTCGGTAGCCATGTTCTGCAGGGTCAACGTCCTCTATCTATTTGGGGGAAGAACCATTGGAAAAGAGCCGGTGTTTCATCATGCCGACCCTCACTTCATCAATATAATAATTTCCAAGTACTTCGTCATCATTTTTCTTGCCGCCATGAAAATCCGAGCCGCCGCTTTCCAACAAGAAATACTCATTCACCACTCCGCGGTAATACTGCGTGTGCACAGGCTGATGCGAAGGATGGATCACTTCGATCCCGTCCAATCCGGACTTGATCGTCTGCTGCAAAAGTTCTTCGGTAGTATATCTGCCAGGATGTGCGAGGAATGATAATCCGCCGGAGGAAGAGATCAGTTTGATGGCATCGGTCAGGGTCAGCTGGAATTTCTTTTCGTATGCGGGTCCGCCATTGCCGATGAATTTTTCGAATGCCT
>JBMOHT010000301.1:0-3220 GCA_049317705.1 Bacteroidota bacterium
GTTATTGTCCCACGTGTTGTTCGCGTAATTAATGACGAACGCAACTTTGTTGATGATCTGTTCCTGCTTGTTGAACGGTCCGATCGTCAATTTTAACGTGCTGTCTGAATTGTTAAAAACGAACGGTGTCTGAACCGCCGGTCCTGAACCGTTAAAAAGGACGCTGTTCTGCGGAAAATAGACAGGATTCGGCTGCATCCATGTTCCGCCGATATTGTTCACGCCCCAATGGAGTTTCGCATTCTGTACTGCACCGGTAATAGTGATCTTGATAGAATCATTCTTCGTCGGGACGGACGGAGACCAGCTGAGTTTCGGATTTCCCGAACCGCCTCCGCCGATGGAACCGGAATTGGCACCGATCCACACATGCTGAATGGGAGAACGCGCAATATTTCCGCTGCTGTCTTCTGACTCAACGTAATAGTCCAACAATTTCTCTTTCAATCCTTTTATTTCGGCGGAATATTCTTTTGCCTTTACGAGCGGCAATGGATCGGTCTGCGATGGTTTATCAGTTCCGTTCATAAAAATATCTGTCCACGATGAGACTTCGTTACCGCCGGCGTATGTTTCATTCTGAATTGAAGGAAGTGGATTCACTCCATCAACATCTGTTCGATATTTCAATTTGACGGACTTCAAACCTTTCACATCATACACATACGTCCATACTGTGAAATCGCTTGGCTGTGTGATATTCCATTCCGTGCCGCCGGGATTATACGGCTCCCGCTGGGGAAGATAGATCGTCGGAGGAGTAAGATCGGTCCCAGATGCGATCACTTGCTGTGCAAACTGCACGGACTGATTCGCACCGCGTGTAGGGTGTGAATCCCAAATACCGTTCTGTGAACCGTCCCAATACCAGTAATCGCTTGCTTCGGCGTTGAGTAAATACTTCCATGCGTTTGTTGTATTCGCTGAGTTCGGATCGATCTGCTGTGCTGTAAAGACGATATTCTTTGCGGCGGTGATCACGCCCCAGCTGTTCCTGTCCGGAGAGTATCCGTTGTACGGGTCGCCGTTCCATTTCTTGAATTCAGGATCACCGTTGTCCGCGCCGCTCCAGCTTCCGTCCTCAATGTGAATGACATCATCCGATGCGGGAGGGAACTGCTGCAGATAATCCTGAATGGTTGAGCAGACGAAGCGGGTCGGATTCGCTTTCACCCAATTGACGAACGATTGGAAATTGCTGCCGTAGTAACTGTCCGTCCCACCACCGTAATTGTCACCGTCGTGATGAAGAACTACAAGAATCGGGTGATTCGGATCGGTGTTGAAGCTCTCCAATTGACTGATGACGTTCTCGTAATTCAGAGCGCCGAATCCTCCGCGGCCATCCTCGTTTCCCATGTAGCGGTCGGCGGGGACTGCGATGATCTTTTTCGTGTCGCCGTTATCGGGATTCACATATTCAACGAAATGCGGCCGTCGTCCCCACGCAGCTGAATTCTTCGTCGGAGCCCAGAGTCCGTTCAACTGCACCCAATCGTTCGGATCGGGATTGAGCTGATCCGCTTTGTTCGGTTCATAAAGATTCCCGCCGGTGTTGAAGGGATAATTCTTCGATGCGCGGTCGAAGTGAACGTTGTCCACCAGCACCCATTCAAGACCTTCATCCACAAGTGCGGTGATCATCCGCGGTGAGAACGCGTTCTCGGGAGGGAATATCCCTTTTGAATTACCTCCTCCAAAGTTGGTTTGAAGCATCTTCCGGTGTTCCTGGATCTGACGGCGGATGTCGGAATAGTCGATGAGTCCCATCAATGGATGATGATACCCAAAACTGACGAGATCGAGGCGAGGATTGTTAAGAGTAGTCTTCATCGAAAGGGCAGTGGACCAGTTCGATTTCCAATTAGCGAAATTGGCATTTCCATTCGCTTCAAGTGCATTCAGATTCTCGATAAGTGAACCGGAGAAGCTCACCTGCGCACCGAAGTTCGGAAGGTCGAGTCCTTTTGCAACCGCATTCTTCGGCCACGATGTGTACGGACCGGTCCGCTGGTTATGGATATCAGCAATGGAATAGGAATAGCGCTTATTCGCATCGGTCTGCACGGCGGACTCATACGGAAAATAGATCGGCTGATGCATGTGCCAGAGGAATGCGATGTAGATGGGAGGATTATTAGTGTGCGATTTCTCCTGAGACAGAATATGGGAGAAGAATATGAACGCGAAGACGCAGAGACGCAGAGAGAATTTCATGGAAGTGCTTTCGTAACGAGGATAAAAAAAAGCCGTCGGTGAGGACGGCTTTACTGTTTCAGATATCTCACACAAAGACACAAAGAAAAAATATAAATAATGTTATTCCTTTTGGTGTCATAGATATTATCATTATTTCAACAACACTCCCGCTATACAACAGCGGGAGTGCTTATGAAATGACTTCGTCATTTCATAAGCAACATTTTACGTGTTTCAACTTTTGCATCGCTTGTTAATCGGTAGTAGTAGACACCGCTGGTGAGTCCTGCTGCATTGAAGTTGAATGTGTTCGTTTCGCCGGCAATGAACATTCCATTAGCGATCACTGCCACTTCTTTTCCGAGAACATCATAGACTTTCAATGATGCATTACCGGTTGTGCCGAGCATGAACGAGATGGAAGTGGATGGATTGAACGGATTGGGATAATTGGAACTTAGTTCCACCGCATTGGGGGAGATACCGACGACCGCTTCAACAACATTGCTGTAGGTGCATTTTCCGTCCCGATCGATCTGCTTCAAACGGTATTCAATTTTTCCGGAGGCTGCGGAATTATCAATGAATGAATAATTTGAAACTGCATTTGTCGTACCGTGTCCTTCTTTGAATCCGATCTTCGTCCATGCAGAATTGGATTGTTTCTTCTCGATCTCGAAGCCGTGGTTGTTGACTTCGGTTGCGGTCTGCCACAGTAATTCAACCCCAACATTCTTTGACGATGCAGAAAAATGTGAAAGCTCAACCGGCAATAAACCATCAGCTGTTGTGTGTTGATTCCCCGATATGGAATTGAAATTTGGATTTGTACCAAGGCTCGTACCAGACTGTCCAGAAATTTCAGGAATCGTATTTGCCGACATGTACGCATCACCGCCATAGAGGGCAAATAATTCAAACGTATCAGATGAACCTGAACCGAGTTTATTCAATTCAATCTTGATTTCACATCCTTCATTTGTTACGGCAGAGTAGAGGCCCATATGCTTATATGCAAATT
>JBMOHT010000302.1:0-3208 GCA_049317705.1 Bacteroidota bacterium
GATTGGTTCAGAAGGAACAGCATCTCTCCATGGAGGGTATCATGTTTCGCCAAGACAGCGGGGCGAGACAATGCAGCATCGGTGACGACGGTGTTGTTGAATGAAATGAAGACCGAATCGATCGCGCGCCCGGTGGTGTTGACAACGGTGTAAATTCCTCGGGCAACGAACGACAACTGTTCCGGCATGATGTCAACAATAAGCTGTGTGCGGACCACGCGCGGCTCACGTCTGGCGTCCGCAGATTGTTCCGCTCCCTTATTTAAATTTTCTGAGGCAGGGCGCACATACCATTCCAATCCAATCCACACACCGATCACCGTTAAGAGAACAACACTCATGATACCGACGGAGCGGGGAACAGCCCGGCTGTTGAAGCGGAGTTGCGCCGAATATCCTCTTCGCCACAGCATGATGCTGACCAGCATCAATATAACTCCGGCAACAAACCAGAAGGAGCGAAAGATCAGGAATGGGAACAAGGAATGACCGTAACCGTTCAGCTCTGAATAATACAGCGTGAACGTATCGTAGGGCGTCCGGTTGAACTGCAGCAACGGATGCTCCAAACCGAACACGGGCAATTGAGTGATGCCGGCAGAAAAGGCAATAAGCACGATGAGTCCGAGCCCCGTCTGGGACGTGATTGTATACATCAGCAGTGCCGCCGCCCCCCAGACGATGAATCCGGAAAGATGCAGGACGAACAGGTCGAACAGGTAATGACCGATTTCGATACGTGCGGCATCCTGGAAACATTGAACGACGATGCCGGTAAGCATCAGAACAGTCAGAAGAACGGACTGCAGCAGCAGGAGTGTGAAGAGTTTTGAAACCGCAAGAGTCCAATCTGGAATGGGTGAAGCATCGATCAGCGGTGACATGCGCGATACTGCGGGCCGCTCAATGAGGATGCCGGCATAGAGAAACGTGATGAACTGAAGCATCAGCGATGTGAGCAGCAGCGGAAATGCGAGCATCACCCATGTTGCCGGGATCAATGCTACGCCGAAGGGACGGTTGAATTGTGTGACGACCACGGCAATAAGAAATGTTCCCGCGATCATGAGTGCGCGGAATGTGCCGGAGCGGAGAATGCTCATCCATTCGATCACGGCAATGCTCCATGCGCTGCTCCACCACGACCGGACGGTGAATGAACCGCGGATCACCGAAACTTCGGTTATCGTTCCTTCAAATACTTTCGGCTTAGTTGATGTTGCGGTTGTTCCGGAAGAGAAAGAACGGGAAAACGAAAAACGACGTAATAATACTGAATACAAAAGAAGCGTGATCGTACCCCAGATCGTTCTGTTCCAGATGAGAATGCCGTTCAACGGCAAGGAAGCGCCACTCCTTTCCTCGAAGGACCAGTACGAGACCGCGTGTCGGATGATACGTTCGCCGAATGGATCGAGCAAGCCCCACTCCGGTGACGCACTCCCTATTGTTAGACGAAACAACGCTTCACGAATGAGCAGGATCACCACCGGAACAGCGAATCCTGCAGCAATGGATCCGCTCAAATATGTTGCCAGCATTACCAAGGCGCTCACCAGTAGGATGTTTGGAAGCAGATGAAGTCCGATAAGTGAGAGTATCTCCGGGAGTCGTATCGTTGAGATGAGCGGTTCATCGATGCCGGAAAGGAACAGTGCGGCTACCGTGCCGGCAATGAAAGCGGTAATAATACCCAAGAGAGCTGCATGCGATCCGATAAATTTCGCAATAACGAAGTGCCGCTCACGTATGGGATATGCGAATATCAGATAATGGAAACCGCATCGGATCTCTCGTGCAACGGCTCCCCCGGCGATGGTGGGAATGATGAAGAGTAACAGCTTCAAAAAAATACCCAGGGAATCATATAACACGATCGGTGATGTTGCGGTGCGGCTCAACGACATCACGCCGCGACTGAACATATCCATATTTCCCATTGTCATCACGGCACCACCGAAGAATGCAACAACGACGGAGACAATGGTTGTCCGGTCCGTACACCAATACCGCAATTCATTCTGAAGCATTGCAATGATCATTTATTGCTCCGCTGTTCCGGTTGAGACAAAGCGGCGAAATACACATCCGTCAATGTCACGTCCGTCCGCCGAAAGTGTGCCGAGGGTTCTGCATCGGCAAGAATGCGGAGCGATGTGCGTCCGACGGATGAAGATGTGGATGAAAGAAGTTGATAACCGGTTCTGTACCGCATCAGATCCTCCGTTTCGATCTCACCGCTCCACACTCGGCCACGAAGCAGCCGCAACGCATCATCCGGTGTTGTGTGCAGAAGGATCCGTCCATGATCCAGTACAGCGAACGAACTGCTAAGCTCAGCGATATCTTCGACAATGTGCGTTGAGCATATGACCGTATGTTTCTGACCGATCTCGCGAAGGAGTCCGAGAAACCGGCTCCGTTCGGACGGATCGAGTCCTGCGGTTGGCTCATCCACGATGATCAGCTGCGGATCAGCGAGAAGCATTTGTGCGATACCGAAGCGCTGTTTCATTCCGCCGGAGAATCCATCGGCATGCTTCTTCCGTACATCGCTGAGGTTCGTCAGCCCCAGCACGCGGCTTACGGCTTTGATACGCTCTTCCTTCTTTGACATTCCTTTCAGTAGAGCACAATAATCCAAGAGTGCCTCGGCGGAGATATTCGGATAGACACCGAACTCTTGTGGCAAATATCCCAACACTTTGCGAAGTTCCAACGGCGTTGCCAACACGTCAATATCATTGAAGAGTATGCGTCCACTCTTCGGTAGCTGCAAAGTTGCTACCGTCCGCATGAATGTCGACTTTCCAGCACCGTTCGGTCCCAGCAATCCGAATACGCCGTGTCCGATACAGAGCGAAAGTTCGTTCAATGCCTTCACACCGTTACGATATGAAACAGTAAGACCGGATATCTGTAAAGTTTTCATTGTTCCTCCCTGGCTATCAATATAACAGACCGGCTAGCGAAGGAAAATGTATGTGATGAACCGGGCAGAATATGACGTGGTTTGAGCGAAAACCGGTGCGAATTTCCCTCGAACTCATTATCTTCTATGGAGAGTTCGGAAAACACACAACACCATTAAAGAGGAAAATTATGAGCGATTTCCCCAAATCAGATTTGAACACCGTCCGCCGTTTGCCGAAGCGCGGCCAGTACGACCGCGACGTTATCTACCCGATCGTGGATGAAGCGCTCATCT